>NZ_JAWOAR010000281.1:0-5610 GCF_046498435.1 Longimonas sp.
CCAACCTTTCAGGGTTGACACAGCAGTAGTGCTCTGTCACAGATGATTCATGGGGTAAAGCATGAACTACCAACGCTTATAGTCATCCCGGACAAGGCGCCCCTGGCGCCGCTGATCCGGGATCTCTTGTGGCTTTCCATGACAATCATTCGCGTGAGCTACCCACACAATCACGTGTGACAAAGCAGTAGGTGTGTTTGGGGGATACGCTGCATGGCCTCCAAACCAACATTGTGCGTCGTGCGCGGGCGATCTTTGCAGACGACGCCTAATCGATAATGACGGGCGCGCCCGACTTATACGACTCATGCAGGGCCCGCATGACCTCCCCTCGAAAGTCGGAGGCCGTTTTATGACGCGGACTCATCATGCCTACACCTACGCTTACGCCGCCCTTGAGCGATCCGGTAGCACGCAGCATACCACGGTGTAGGTCGAGCGTCCATGCCTCCACGGTATCCAGATCGGCCTGGTAGAACACGCCGTAGGTAAGCTCACCAAACCGCTCTACGCGCTGGTGGGGGGCCGCTTCTTCAAGCGCCTCCTGCAGTAGGTCTTCAACCTGCTGGACGGCGTCTTGTCCGCGTTCCGCGATCATATCGGCCCGGTTTAGGTGCACCAGGGCCAGCGCCAGAGGAATATCGGTAGCTCGGGCCACCTCCATCTCTTCCGCAATAATTTCGATGCGCGGCCGGGGTCCCTGCCGCTCCACATCGGGCGAGGAGGTCGTTACATCGACCATTTCCTCGGATACAGAGGAGGACTCCGCCGAGTCAGGAGCGGACGTAGACGAACGCGTGCCGGTTTGTTGGTCAGCTGCTTGCGAATCAGCATGGTTCGTTTCCGACGAAGCAACTGGTGGACGCAACCCGTTCGGGTCGTACGCCAGCAAGCGGCCCAGCATGTCTGCTCCCTGGGCCAGCAGACGTTTCGAGTGCTTGTGTTGAAGCGGAACGTTGGCATCCCCATCGGCAATGAGAAAGTAGGTGGCCGACTGCTGGGCGTGCCGAATCGGGGCCAGAGCTACATTTTGAAGAGCCGATGCATAGCCGTCGGGATAGTAGTTTAGTGCCTCGCGCAGACGGGGCTCTTCTCCCAGGTCGCGTACCGTAACATCTGCGTGCGACATGCGAGCGGTGAGCAATGGATGCGGAGATGCAAAGGTGCCACTGCGCTGCACCGCACTGCTGTCGCTGTCAAGTCCTGCAATGCGATATTCCAGCGCCATCTCTTCCTGCACGAGCAGCGCCACCGTATGAGCGTGCAATGCATGGCGCAGTGCACAGGCAAAGGCCACCACGCGCGGGTCGCCCTCCGGCTCTGCCTCTGAAGCAGTAGATGGCGGACGGGCCGCGTCGTCTTGTGTTGGCTTTGGGGCGTCTGCCTCCTGCGTATCGGTTGTGTCGGTGTCGGAGGAGGCTGTTGCGTCCGCCGCAGAAGGTTCGTGCTGCTCTTCTACCGCTTGTGAAGCCGCAACAGATGCTTCCGTGCCATTAGAGGCAGAGGAGCCGTCTCCCTCCTCATCGGGCGGGGTCATCGGGCGCACGGGCGAAATCCCAAGTGCAGCAGGGTCATCGGTTTGTTCAGCAGTATCAGGGCGCGACGACTGCCGTTGCATCCACAGCCTGTAGACCACAAGACCAAGCGCCACTCCCCCCGTTCCTCCCGCCGCTGCGTATAGCCACGATTGGCCAGTTATAAACGCCAGCGCCGCAAGGAGCACGGCCAGTCCAGCAAGAATGAGTCGAATCATATAAACGCGAGTAGCCGACAAGAATCCGGCTTATGATACACGATGAGCAGCGATAACGCAACCGATATCTGGCACCTTCTTACCCCGCTTTGCTGTGTGCACTTCTCTTTCACACAACGATTGTTCGCCTAACGACGAGTGAGGCGCGCCTGGCTATCGGCTTATAGTACTCTTAATTACAGGACAGTACGGCACAAGATGCGTAGAAGTGCCGATCTGCTTTCATATGCTTTTGAAGAGTCTGCCAGAGTTGGTTCTGTGAGATCAGACAGACGCAGGTATATTTGCTTTGGAAGGCACCGTTTTAGCATCTTCAGGATACGGGATATGGGGCAATTCATTTCCAGATGAAGCGGCAGCCGGAAGTGGATTGGGCTCGGCCCAGAGCGTGCCGTCATACGTCTCCATCACCACATAGTCGCCCGCACGCCCGCGCACCCACGACCGGTTCAGCGGCACCTTGCCATAGGGCGTGTCGAGCACATACGTTGGAATCGCAAAGCCCGTGGTGTGCCCGCGCAGTTGCTTCATGATCCGCATCCCGGTTTCGATGGGGGTACGAAAGTGGCTCGTTCCCCCAATAACCTGCGCCTGATACAGGTAGTACGGACGCACCCGCATGGCCACAAGTCCCTCACAGAGCGCTTTCA
The DNA here is from genome assembly GCF_046498435.1 of Longimonas sp. Taxonomy (NCBI): domain Bacteria; kingdom Pseudomonadati; phylum Rhodothermota; class Rhodothermia; order Rhodothermales; family Salisaetaceae; genus Longimonas; species Longimonas sp. The sequence goes on from NZ_JAWOAR010000281.1 coordinate 2,404, forward strand.
TTGTCTCCACATCGTCGTTGATCCCGCGCATCAGCACGGTTTGGTTGCCCACGGGAATGCCGGCTCGCAGCAGCCGGTCAATGGCCTCGGCAGCATCGGCGGTCAGTTCTTTGGGATGATTAAAGTGGGTGTTGATCCAGAGCGGGGTGTACTGGGCCAGCAGGTCGCACAGCTCGTCGGTGATGCGATACGGCAGCTTCACGGGCATGCGCGTGCCAAAGCGCACCACCTCTACGTGCTCAATCGCCGTGAGCCGCTCAAGGAGCCACTCCAGATGCGAGGCGTTGAACGTCAGCGGATCGCCGCCCGTGAGCAGCACATCGCGGATGGCGGGGGTGTCAGCAATGTAGTCGATGGCTTTTTGCAGCTCGCCCGTGCGCAAGAAGAAGTCCGCATCGCCCACCATGCGCTTGCGCAGGCAGAAGCGGCAGTACACCGCGCATTCTGCTGTCACGCAAAACGCCACGCGGTCGGGGTAGTTGTGCACCAGGTTCTTGACCGGCGAGTGCGCCACCTCTTGCAACGGGTCGAGCTCGTCGACCAGCTCATCCTGCATCTCATCAATGTGCGGCACGACCTGTCGTCGCACCGGGCAGGCCGGATCCTCCCGATCCATCAGCGCCGCGTAGTACGGCGTGATGTTCCACCGGAAGACCGGCTCCGTCTCCGCAATCCCCTGGCGCTCGGCCTCGGTAGGCCGAATCCAGTCCGTAAGGTCATCGAGCGTGTGGATGCGGTGGCGCATCTGCCAGCGCCAGTCGGTCCACTCTTCCGACCGATCAGCAGCAACATGGGGACGCGAGGTAGAACACGTCATGCGAATACCAAACAAGGAGTTAGCATCAGAACAGGCAGCGGGGCAGCACCTATCGCATCCCCCTGCCCAATTGAACACACCGCCTATGGTTGGCTACAGTTCGGCCAGGGATACGCCATCGGTACACGGCACCACATCGGAAAGCGGGTGGATGCCGAGTCGGCTCAGCCCAATCGCGAGCACCTCGGCCAGGAGATCGGGATACGCCCGATTCATCAGTTCAGCGATGATGGCAAAGGTGCCGTCGGGCGCGAATGTGGGGAGTGGGTTGATCTCCAGGAAGTACGGCGTGCCGTCTGCATCCACCCGAAAGTCGAGGCGTGCTACGTCGCGGCATTCCATTTTTTGGTAGATACGTAGCGCATCGCGGCAGAGGCGGGTTTCGAGGGATTCAGAGAGCGTACCGGGGATGGTGTAGTCCCATTCACGGTTCGGAGCGCCGCGCCGTTCCAGCGCATGCACGCCGATGCCGGTGGCTGGCTCTACCGCACGCTGTAGCACCGGAAGCGCGCGGGGCGGGTCGTTGCCTACCACCGCAACGGTGAACTCGCCTCCGCCCTCAATGAAGGCCTCTACAATCACGTCTTGTTGATACAGCGTGGTCTGCCGATCCACTTCGTCGCGCAGTGCGTCGAGGGTGTCCACTTTGCTGGCGGGTATAATGCCTTTCGAGGTCCCTTCGTAGCGCGGTTTCACGAAGAGCGGAAACGGGGCGGGAAGGGCGTCCTCGCTAATGGACGCGGCCCCCGAAAACACGGTCCACGCGGGCGTTTCGAGGCCTGCACGTACCACCAGGTCTTTGGTCGTGGCTTTGTCGAGAGTCAGCGACAGGGTGAGCGCGTCGGAGCCCCACTGCGGAATGCCCGCCAGTTCAAGCAGGATGGGGGCGTGCGCTTCGCGGTTGCGACTGCCCTGCCCCTCGGCAATGGTGAGCGCCGCGTCGAGGGAGCGCCCTGCACATAATTGCTCGTGCAACGTACGCGCCGGGCCAATGCGCACGGGTTCGGTGCCACATCGGCGCAGCGCTTCGGCCAACACATCAACGGTTTCGGGCGGCTCGAACTCGGCATCAGCATCGGGGGGATCGTTGTCGGCCCACTGGTAGTCAGAAAACACGTCGTAAATGAGGCCAACATGTGGCGGGGTAACCATGTAAAAACGAATGATTCAATGCACAAACGTAATCCCAGCAGTCGCGTGCTGGTATTGCTGGATCGAACCGGAGTTGCAGTCCCTCTTTTTTTCGTGACCTACAGCGCTGTTGCTATGGAGCGTCCCAATCAGAAAGCCCTTCTTGTCCGCGTAGCAGGCGATTCCGTCCACGGCCTTACAGCGCTTAACGAGCATCTATCGAACGGATGGCGTGTGATTGAAACCAGCCCGCTCGGTGGCGGCCATGCAACTGAAACAGTGGCCCTCGTCATTATTGAGCAGCAGCGCTCGGCGGATACGCAGGCCATGCCCGTGGCCGAACGCCAGGCACAACCTGCCGAAGACGACATCATGCCCGAAGTCGAGTCGCCTGTAGAGGGCGACGGCGCCACTCCGAACGCAGAACCCGGCGACCTTGACATCGATGTCGCTTCCGAAGACCCCGCCACGTAGCCATGACACGCTTCTGCACGTTCAACGGCCGATACATATATAGCACAACGCGTTTTGAGTGACCCGCGGATGGGGGTATTCAGCAGTTCAGTATCAGGGAAGCCCTCAGTTCGGGTAGTGGGTAGACCTTAAGGTGGTGGCCAGACGTTAAGTGATACGATACATACAGCATGTTTTCGTGCAGCCGCTATCGTCATGGGGAGCGCAGTGAAGCATCTCAGGTCACGCGGTCAGAGGATCTGCTCCGGGGATGCGAGATGCGGTGCTCCAGTGTTAGGACGCGATGCCAAGCGTGCACGGTCGGCGTTGAGATCCTGACCCCCGACAATGTACGTGTTTAGCGACGTGTAGTCCGCGAACCTGTGCCGGGCGGTGTTTAGGCCAGGTTAGAGCGGGGCAGAGGGGCCGTAGGTCATGCTGGTTGTGCCAGGCGACGAGGCGTGATCCTTCGTCCCGACGGCTGTCGGGAGTCAGGATGACTTGGGGGCGCGAACAACAGCTCGACATTGTAGGCGCTCCCTCCTCTGTCGTCATGCTGAACGCAGTGAAGCATCTCAGGATGACCTGTTGGGAAGCAATGCCGCCACGCCTGCAAAGGGGCGTCTGCAAAGGGGCGTCTGCAAAGGGGCGTCTGCAAAGGAGCGCCTGCAAAGGAGCGCCTGGTATGGGGCGGCTCGTGCCAACCGTGCAGGACAGGCCATAGGCATCCGATTCGAGGGTTCCCTTAGCCCGAGCCATTAGGGAAGGGCCGGAGATGCGGGGATCGTGCCACCTGTGCGAGGTAG
>NZ_JAWOAR010000331.1:0-16734 GCF_046498435.1 Longimonas sp.
AGGTTCAGAAGTCGCACAGCCCCCCAACGCCCGTCATCCAGATCCTGAATCGAGTTCAGGACAGGCACGGCGCCCCTGGCGCCGCTGATCCGGAGCCGAGCGAAGCGAGGGCCGAAGGTCATGCCTGTGGTACGCACGAAGTAATCCATTCGCCGTTTGAGGGCGAACTCACTCCGCTAACGTATCCCTCCATTGGGGCATGGATCCCAGATCGTCGCTCCGCTCCGTCTGGGATGACGGTGTGAGGGCATAAAAAAGCATTTCTGTATGTTCAACAGCGATCAGATGTATAGCACAACGCATTCTAAGGGAGAGCTAAGGGAGGGGCGAGTGATCTGTGTGTGCAGGAGCTGTACAAAGGCTGTAAACTCTGCCCGCAACGGTTGACGGGCGTACGGCTATCGCATACACTAAAACGTTAAATTTTAGCACATTAGTACGTGCTCGTTACATATTTCAGTCTTTCCTGCCTCAATCCCCCTGCTCATGACCCCAACTGCTATCTACTGGATATTCGTCGGTGCTTTCTTAATTGGCATGGTAGGGATTGGGCTCTACCAGCTACGCGGATTGCGTTCCGTCGAAAATCCGGATGAGCGGGCTTTCGACTTCTGGATTGGGGAGGGCAGTGTGCCGGGGTGGTGGATGGCAGCCTCGCTGGCGGCCGGGTGGCTCCTGCTGGGCTGGATGACGTGGCAGATGTATCTGTGGTACACGTATGGGCTTGGGGCTATCTGGATCTTCACGATCCCGTGGGTTCTTTGCACAATTGGGCTGGCGTTCGTGCCCAAGCTGTTTCGGCACTTCCCCGGCGTATCCATTCCCGAGATTCTGCGCTTTCGGTTCGACCGGACTACACAGACGCTGCTGGGTCCGGTGCAGAGCTTTGCGTATCTCACCTGGCTGGCCGCCGAAATCTATGTGCTTAGCGCGGTGCTGTCGCAGCCCTTGCAGGTGGATATCCTCACCATGGCGGTTATCGTAAGCCTTACGTTTGGGCTGTACGTATCGCTGGGCGGATTTCGGTCGGTGCTACGTACTGATCTGGTGCAGTTTGTGTGCGCCGCGATTATGCTTGTGGCGCTGACGGTGTTTGGTCTTATTGAGGCGTCGACCATTGCAGGGGGATTCGGAGACATCGTCGCCACGATCAACGAGAACCCGCCGATCTCTGCCGATAGTTTCTGGCATTGGGATTCGCCCGGCTACTCGTATATGATCCTGGCCATTCTCATCTACACGCCCGGCTTTATCACGCTTCAGGGCGCCTGGCAGCGCGTTATGGCCAGCCGCAACAAAACCGAAGCGGCCAAGGGCGTGTGGTGGAACGTCGCGTTCAATATCATTATCGTGGTGCTGATGCCTACGCTCATTGCCATTGCCGCGCTGGTGATCTTTCCGCCTGTTGGGGGCGAGGTGCCCGAGGCCGTGGGCGAGTTCGGCTACTTCATCTTTTCGTCGATGATCACCGAGCTGTTCCAGAATCCAATTGTGGCCGGGGCGCTCTTCGTGTCGCTCATGGGCATGGCGTTGTCTTCTGTGGATACGTACGTGAACGTCTGCGCGATGAATCTGACGAAAGATGTGCTGGAGCCGCTCGTGTTTGAGCGCTACGATATAAGCGGTATGACGAAGCTGAACATTGGGCGGGCCGTAACTGCTGGATTTATTGGGCTGGCGCTGCTCTGGGCGTTTAAGTTTCCGGGGCTGTTCGATATGTACTTCCTGTCGAGTGCGCTTCTTACGTCAACCACCGCTGTGGTGGTGGCAAGTGTGTTCTCGAAGCAGACCACGACGCTCTCGGCCTATCTGGCAATCATTTTGGGCACCGTCGGCACATTTGTATTCTACACCCTGGGCGCATACGATATGCTGGGCTGGCTGCCTGCATGGCTTACGGATTCGGGGCTTGCATACGGCGCCATTGCGCTGGTGCTGGCTATCAGCGGGATCTTTGTCGGGATTAAGTTTGGCACGCCGCCCTCTGAACAGGTCCTGGCACGCTACAATGGCGACTACTACGCGGGGCGCGAGGAGATGTACGCGCTCAACCAGAAAATGCGGGAAGAAGAGAACGAAGAACGGACGCGAGTGCAGGTGTCCGACGATAGGTAACACCAAATCTGGTTGCAGCATTGCGGTGTGGCTCCGCTACCAGACACCGGATTTACTTCGTCAGTCGGCTCTCGGGCTTGTGTGGGGGGATGGTTTTCTCATTCACTCCTTCACATGTTTATGCCTCCATTGCCTCCATACACCAACGAAGCATGCGGAGTTGGTATAACGCCTGACTGCAATGCTCAATTGTCATGGACAACCGGGGGCTCGAACGGCTCCCCCGCCCCTGCCACGGTCGGGTTCGTGTGTTCGTTTAAGGTGGATCTGTTGCATCCAACCCGCGCCGCATATTGATTAGGCGAAAGTTCAACGCGGGGGAGGAACTGAAATGTAGAAAAAGGGCATAAGCAGTACCTTGAACCACACTCTTCTGTCATGCAAGGGCCGTGCCTATGACCCCTCGCGATTTTCTGGACGTCTACGAGTACGACAAACGCATCATTCGCGGCACTTACTTCCCCAGCACGCCGCTCGACATAGAGCAGGGTGACACAGTGGGCGTGGTGCTTATGAACCTGGGCGGCCCCGACACGCTTGAGGATGTCGAGCCGTTTCTCTACAACCTGTTCATGGACCCAGCGATCATCGACATTCCGCTGATTGGGCAGACGTTTGTCCGCGACTGGCTCTCCCAACTCATTGCTTGGCGCCGATCGAAGTTCGTGCGCGAAGACTACGAAATGATCGGGGGCGGATCGCCGATTAACCGCCTCACGCGCGAGCAGTCCAAGGCGCTGAGGGAGCACCTGAACCGTCACTATGGTCAGGCAGCCGATGTCGACTTTAAGACGTACATCGCCATGCGGTACTGGAAGCCGTTCAGCGAAGACGCCGTCCGCCAGATGAAAGCGGACGATGTCGACAAGGTGGTGCTGCTGCCGCTCTATCCGCACTATTCGAAAACGACCACTGGCTCCTCACTTGTGCTTTGGAAAGCGCTCGAAGAGGAAGGCACGCTGCCCGAGTATCCCACTACAACGGTGTTCGAGTACGCCACAAACCCTAAGTACATTCGGGCGCTCTCCGAACGTATCGACGAAGGCTTGCAGCGCTTTGCCCCCGAGGAGCGCGACGAGGTACACCTTCTCTTTAGCGCTCACGGTACACCGCTCAATGAAATGACCGAGCGCCGCGACCCGTACTGCTGCCTGGTGCACTCAACCGTGAACCAGCTCATGAAGTACCGGGAGCACGACTACCCTTTCCATACGGCGTTTCAGAGCAAGGTCGGCCCAGCCGAGTGGCTCACGCCGTCTACGCCAGACAAGTTGGAAGAGCTCGCCGAAGAGCACGACGTGAAAAACGTGCTGGTCATTCCCGTGGCCTTCGTGACCGACCATGTAGAAACCAGCTTCGAGCTCGACATTGAGGTGCGCGAAGAGGCCGAGGAGTTCGGCATTGAGCGGTACGAAGTCACATCGGGGCTGAACAGCCACCCGCTCTTTATTGAGGCTCTCGCCGAATCGACGATGGCGCAGCTCAACTATCCTGTCGACGTCAACACGCTGCGCCATGGCGGCGATGGCGCGCCCACCGGACAGTACCCGCTAAAGCCGCTCGATGAACTGCCGCGGTATCCACAAGACGAGCGCGACGTGCGCTGCCCCAATTGCGAGTGCATCACCGAGGCGCGCTGCTGGACGGAAAATATGCAGGAAGCAGTGGGAACGGTCGCCTCGGCGTCTAACGAGGCTGCACGTACAAAAGACGATGCACGTACAAAAGACGATGCGTAGCCGTCCGACACTTCGTTGCTAAATCCTACGGGAGCCTATGACCTGTCGCGACTATGTGTTGCGCACGCTGGCGTCGGTGCCGGTAGATCGCTATGTGCTGGTGCTGGGCTGTACCGACGGGCACTACACGGCCCCGCTGCTTCGGCTTGGGTTTCCGGTGCACGCATGCAGTGCCCACCCAGAGGCGGTGCACGCCACCCGCACCGCCATCGCCGACCTGATGGAAGATCCTGCCGAAGCGGCTGAGTGCGTGCAACGATGTACCCCCACGCTCGATGCCTACCCCGACTCGGTTTTTGATTGGGTCGTTGCTCCGCATCTCAACACGTACGCAGAAGCGCCCCCGGAGCGTGCCTTTGATGCGGTGCAGCGCGTGCTAAAGCCCGGTGGGTGGACGGTTCTCGGGCTGGAGCCGTCTGCGGTTCCTGCCGGAAACGAGGAGACTCCGAACTGGCCAGCAACCCGTGCATCGCTCATTGTGCGGGCACAGGAGCACCATTTTGCTGAAGCCGCTTGCCCAGACGATGACACAGACGATGCCTCTGCATCGCATATCTACCAGCTGTTCCGGCGCGAGCGGTAATCAGAGCGCTCCCTGCTTGTGTACGGGCATGAAGCGTCCAAAAAGCTACAACGTGATACTGGAGGATGCGTACGCCGTGCATCCCCCTGTATTCTGTTTCAAGTTTGACAACGGTACACGCTATGGATGCTTCCCGTGCTCCGGTAGATGACGATGCCGGATACCAACAAGGCGACGCGCTGCGCGAGGCCTTCGGTCCCTCTGAGAACAATCCACGCCTCACGCTCGCTGACGTACTCGACGATTCCGAGTCGTGGAATCTGAGCCGAGATGAGTATTGGAGCTGGGTTGCACAACTCATCCGAGCAGGACGGGCGCTTGATGAGCAACTCAACGACGTGCTGCATGATGCCTATGCATGCTCTACCTCATTCTACAGCGTGCGCAGTTGGTATCGTTTGAACCGCCTGCTTAACGAACTGGAGCATCTCCAACCGCAATTGCGCAACCTGGAGCGGGACGTAAAAGAGTTGGCGCTGGTCATTGCGGCGGATCCGAGTACGCCCAACACGGATGCCGAAAACTTTACAATGATTGTGCTCGACAGCGCCAATCAGGCGTATGATCGCGCCTACCAGATTTGCCAGGACAAGCTGGCCCGCATCCAGCAAAGCTGGATTACCGCCACCAATCTGGTCTTGAGCGTCGTTATGCTGATCGTGACGATCCTCTTTTGGATGGAGTTTTGGGAGTAGCAGAGGGGGAGAGGCTCGGCATCAAGCGTTGCTGCGCCATGGCTGGTCTCTCTGCCCTCTACCTGTGCACGTCGCGGAGAAACTCCCAGGCAAGGCGAGCCCCCTCTACATCGCGATTCTGCGGGCCGATTCGGCGGTCCACGAGCCGTGGAATCCGGTGTTCAATCGAAGGCATAGCATGGCCGCCCCCTTCAATGCGGCAAAAGCGGACCGGGGCGCCAGCGTCTCCGGCAGGATCGTCTTCGCAAATCACCACGTTGCCATCGTCTGGGTCGCGGTCAGGCAGTTCGGTTTCCGTGCGCTGCGTGGTGTCGGCGTTGTTCGCCTGGGCCCATTGGCTTCGTGTGGCTGGTGCTGAGAGGAACGGCCCACGCCCCGCTTCGTCGCCGCCGTCGAAGGGGATGATGGGATCTTCCGTGCCGTTCGCCATGAAGACAGGCACGGGGGCAGACGGTGCATCGCATTCGCTTTCAACCGGCAGATTTGCGATGAATGCAGCGATACCTGCAATCTGATTGGGCTGTTCAAGGGCCAGCCGGTACGCCATCTGTCCACCGTTAGACGCGCCTGTCACGTAAAATCGGTTGGAGTCGCTTGCAAACCGGAATGCGGCCCATTCTTTCAGTTCCATGATAAACCCGACATCGTCCGCGGTCGATTGTGGGCTACCCGCTATGGTACCCGGGGCCCGGCAGTCGTTCCAGAACTGATTGTTGCCCGTGGGCGACCCGGTGTCGGGGTTCGTGCCGTTGGGAACCAGCAGCATGAACTTTTCCTCTTCGGCAATGGCGGGCCATTCGTTCGTTCCGCCCGCACGTGAACGAAAGATGGCATCCATGCTTTGAGTACCGCCATGAAGAAGCACAACAGTAGGGGCATCCTGAGGGAGATCTTCAGGAAGGTAGAACCGAAAAGCGCGTTCCAGTCCGTCGTGTTGAAGACGCCCCTCATGCCATCCCGGCTCGTCGCTGTCTTCCGGCAACGGATCAATCCCCGATGACCCGCCACAGCCCGATAGGATGAGCGCGATGCCGATTAGAATCGACCACAGAGAGGGTGTCGATTGAAGTTTGATCATCATACGCTGACTGTCAGTTAAACATACGCTCCTGGCAAAACGCCAATTACACAACAATCGGGACTTGATCCATCAACCCAGACTGTGGAATATGCGGGACAACATGAAGCTCTTGAATAAAACAAGATAGAAACGCGTGCTCACAGGATCAAAAAGAAAAAGAGAACGTGCATAGCGCCTGCAAAACACAGGCCCGTAGCTCAACTGGTAGAGCAACAGACTCTTAATCTGTGGGTTGGGGGTTCGAGACCCTCCGGGCCTACCGCGCCGGTTTCGGCACACCACACACGAAAGCGCCCCGTATCGCCTTCATTTGGCGGTTCGGGGCGTTTTGCGTTTGGGGATATGAAGGGGCTGCATTGGCCACTTCTGTACCGCATTGGCTCATCTTTGTCGGCATGGCGTTTCCAAGCGTGCCCTGACGCAGCAGGCCGCACCCAACGAGGCTGGCACACCTGTTACGTTCCTCCAATTCCTGCCTAACGCCCTCATACAGCGAAAACTCTCCGCTTCGTGTGGGTTGTATAAGGTGTAGCATGAACTTATGCTGCCGCCTCACGCACACCACGTGCCACGGGTGATCTGCTGTATCCTGCTCATCTTTATATGCTCCATTATGGCTACTTCGACCCCCGTAGAAACTGTCAAGACGAATGTACTCGTCATTGGCGCCGGTGCGGCCGGGCTTCGCACCAGCATTGAACTGGCCGAGAACGGCATTGACTGTCTGGTGTTGGGCAAGCGCGACCACGGCGACGCGCATACCATCTGGGCTGCGGGCGGGATCAACGCCTCGCTGGGCAGCCTCGACCCCGAAGACCGATGGGAGATCCACGCCGCCGACACCTTCAACGAAGGGCATCTCGTGAACGATGTCACTGCGGTCGAGACGCTCTGCCAGCGGGCCCCCGAGCGCATTCGTGAGCTGGATGCGTGGGGCATGGACTTCAACCGTACCGACGACGGTAAAATCAATCAGCGCTACTTCGGTGCGCAGTCGTTTCGGCGCACCTGTTTTGTAGGCGATCGCACGGGTAAGGCGCTGATGGAAACCCTGGTGCAGAAGGCCATGACCCTGAACGTGCCGTATCGCCAAAACCTTTACATCACGGATCTGGTGGTCGAAGACGGACGCGCGGTGGGTGCGGTCGGATTCGATATGGAGAGTGGCGCTCCAGTAGCGTTCGATGCGGATGCGGTGGTCATTGCCGCGGGTGGACACACCTCGCTCTTCCGCCGCAGTTCGTCACGTCCTGATGAGAACACCGGCGATGCGCAGGCGCTGGCCTTCCGGGCCGGCGTATCGCTGCGCGACATGGAGTTTGTGCAGTTCCACCCGACCGGAAAAGTACGTCCGGAGGAGGAAGCCGGGCACCTCGTCACCGAGGCCGTTCGCGGCGAAGGCGGGCGCCTCTACAACGCCGAGGGGGAGCGCTTCATGGAACGCTACTCCCCGAATCAAATGGAACTGGATGCCCGCGACGTGGTGGCTCGCGCTATCGAGCAGGAAGTCCGCGAGGGACGTGGCACCGAGAACGATGCCGTCTTGCTCGACATCTCGCATCGCGACGACGCGTACATCCACGAGCGGCTGCCGCGCATGGTCGAAGAGTTTGCCGAGCAGGGCGTCGACATCACCAAGGAGCCGATGGAGGTGGCTCCCACTGCCCACTACGCGATGGGAGGTATCGAAGTCAACTTTGAGACGGGGCAGACCGCGGTTGACGGGCTCTACGCGGTGGGCGAATGCACGGCAGGCGTCCACGGCGCCAATCGTCTGGGCGGCAACTCGCTTGTGGAGACGGTTGTCTTTGGGCAGATTACGGGACAGCACATTGCAGAAACGCTATCTGCCCGCGTCCGCACGCCGCTTCCCGAGACCCAGGTTCGCGAGTACGTGGCGGCCCAAGATGCGCTTGCTGCTTCCGAAGGCGCCCACACGCCCGAGGAGATCATGACGCGTCTGCGCAATCTGATGTGGGATCATGCGGGCATCCTGCGGAATGAGGATAGCCTGCTTACGGGGCTGCATCAGCTCCAGCAGCTGCAAGAGGAGGCGCGCGACATGGACGTGCAGTCCGACCGCACCACGCTGCGCTATGAGAACGCACAGAACGTGCGGTCTATGCTAATCACGGCCGAGACCATTCTGCGCGGCGCGCTGGAGCGCACTGAATCGCGTGGCGCCCATGCCCGTACCGACTACCCAGAGAAAGACCCGGCCTGGCAGCAGAACATCCGCTGTGTTCCTACCGGCAACGGCGGCATGGAGGTTGCCATTCGTTCGGTGGATACGCCGTCGGCTCCGGTTCAGCGGGCCATCGACGAAGAGCATGAACTGGATTACCATCACCTGGAGTAGCTCCAGTATGGAGGCGCGGCGCTTTATCGCTGGCTTACAGCGCACTCGGGGCTGCGGAATCACGATTCGTTCCCACACACCGCCCGTCCCACAATGCTTACTCGCAGCCTCACTCCGGTCGTACCCGTAGCCGCCGCTGTCGCCCTGCTTCTGCTGGGCGGCAGCGGCGGTGTGTTTGTGCACCCAACCTCTTCCAGTTCGCCTATGTCTACCGCCTCCGACTCGCTGCCCGCCCCATCGCCCGATCTCTCTCCAGCGGAGGTGGTGCGCCTTCAGGTAGATGCGCTTGGCGATAATGATGCCCCGCATGCTGATGCCGGTATTGAGGCCGCGTTTCGCTTTGCTTCGCCCGCAAACAAACGCGCCACCGGTCCGCTGGAGCGGTTTCGGCTGCTCTTTGAAACGGAGGCTTACGGTCCCATGATCGACCACGATGGGGCCCAGTATAGCGAGGTGCAACAAAATGACACTCAGGCGCGCATGGGCGTGATGCTCTCGACCGAGTCTGGACCCGTGGGGTATGTGTTTCGGTTGTCGAAACAGACGCAGGCGCCGCATCAAGACTGCTGGATGACGGACGGCGTGCGGCGCGTGCCGGTATCGTCGATTTCGGCATGGGCCTGACTGTTTTGATGAGCGGAATACACAACCATGCTTCAAGTGACCCTCCAACGCATTGTATCGGGCGGGCAGACGGGTGTAGACCGGGCGGCGCTGGATGCCGCTATGGAGTGTGGCGTGCCGGTGGGCGGGTGGTGTCCGAAGGGGCGCCGTGCCGAGGACGGTCCCATTCCCGCGCGCTACCCGCTCACCGAAACCCCCACCGAGCGCTATGCGCAGCGCACTGCCTGGAACGTGCGCGACAGCGATGGCACGCTTATCTTGCACCAAGATCCGCTTACAGGCGGTACAGCACTGACCCAGCAAGAAGCCGAGCAGCGCGGGCGTCCGTGGCGCGTTGTAACGCTGGGTACTTCGCGCCCCACGAAAAACGCACTGCAATGGCTGCACACCCACAGCATCGAGGTGCTCAACGTTGCCGGGCCGCGCGCCAGCGAGGAACCCGGCATCTACGCGGCGGCCCTCGCCTTCGTGAAATCGATCTGCGAGCAGGCTACGTAACACCAAGAAGCGGATCTGTATACGGGCTCACGCCGTGCCTATGCATCCCTCTACCTTCATCCTGACCTGCTCTGCGCTATGTCTGCCTCTATTGACCCCTCCTCGCTCCAGATTGAGCACGACGAAGCCAACCATCGCTTTGTGGCGGTGCTTGACGACGAAGGACGCGAGGCGGTCGTTACGTATCGGCCTCTTGACGGTCGGCTTGGGCTTACCCACACGGGGGTGCCCCCGCAGTACCGGCGCCAGGGCATTGCGGGCACCATGGTAAAGCATGTGCTGGAGCATGCCCGTGATCTGGATATGACGGTGGTGCCGTATTGCTCGTATGTGGTGCACTACATCAACGAGCATCCGGAGTATAAGTCGTTGCTGAATAAGTAGATGCTGGGGTTACGCCTCATCCTTTGGCGATCGGTACAACTCCAGCAGGCGCTGCGCAGCGGTGTAGGCGCTTTGCGTGCCGGATGCCACGTCTTCTTCCAGATCTGGAAGGGCCTGCTGCACGCGGTCGTTTGCGTAGAAGTCTTGCTGGAGCGCATGGTCGATCGTGGCTCGCAGCCAGTGGCGTGCCTGCTGGGCGCGTCGCTTCTGAAAGGCGTCCGTTTTACGCAGATAGTCGATGCAGTCGCGTACGGCCTGCCACACATCGGTAATGCCGTTTTGCTTGAGGGCTGAACACGTGAGCACCGGCGGCGTCCACCCCGACGTGCGTTCAGGGAGTAGTTGCAGGGCCTGACGCAGCGTTTGGCGCGTCTGCTGCACGACCGTATCCGCATGCGCATCGGCCTTGTTGATGACAATGGCGTCGGCCATCTCCATAATGCCGCGCTTGATGCCCTGCAGTTCGTCTCCGGTGTGCGCCAGTGCCAGCAGCAGGAAGCAGTCCACCATAGCGTGTACGGCGGTTTCGGACTGCCCCACGCCCACGGTTTCCACCAGCACGTGGGTGAAGCCCGCCGCCTCGCACAGCAGAATGGTCTCGCGTGTGGTGCGAGCCACGCCGCCCAGCGAGCCGCCCGTGGGGGAGGGACGAATGAAGGCGTTCTCATGCGTAGCCAGTTTCGGCATGCGCGTCTTATCGCCCAAGATGCTGCCCCGGCTGCGCTCGCTACTCGGATCTACCGTACATACGGCCACCTGCTTCCCCGCCTCGGCCAGGGGCAGCCCCAGCGCTTCAATGAAGGTGCTCTTGCCCACGCCTGGAATCCCCGTAATGCCAATGCGAATGCTGTTGGTACGGGCGGATGCACAGGCATCCAGCACGGTGCGCGCTTGCTTCTGATCGTCGGGCCGCGTGCTCTCAATGAGGGTAATGGCGCGGCTGAGCATCATGCGGTTGCCTTCGCGCAGCCCGCGCAGGTAGTCCTCGGTATCGAACTGCTGTGTAGACTGCACATGGCGCTTCAGATTCGGGTTCATCGGCGACACCGCCCCTTCGGCGCGGTGCTCGGACAGAGCGGAGTCGGGGTCAGACATAGCGGGGCAGATGGATCCGTAAGCGAAAAGGATTCGCTGAAATGCATTCCCTGGGGCGGTAGGTCCGCTGCCGTGCCAGAGGGGTAGGGCAATGGCAGCGTCAGGATGACTATAAAATGGGAGTCCATACGTTACCCCATGAATCACGTGTGACACAGTAACACAACAGAATAGATGTGACGCTACGGGTCAGACGCAGGAGCGTCTGCTGTCCTTGCACCGACGGGGGACCGTCGGTGCAAGGGCCTATGGTTCATCTCACAGTATCACCATCTCACAGTATCACACCGAAGCAGGCGCGCGCTGCTCCATGAGCACGTCCAGGATCTGGAGGGCGGCTTCGGCGATGACGGTGCCCGGACCGAAGATGCCTGCCACGCCTTGTTCGTAGAGGAAGTCGTAGTCGGCGTGGGGGATGACGCCGCCTACAATCACCAGAATGTCGTCGCGTCCGTACTCGCGGAGCGCCTCGATGACCTGCGGAACCAGGGTTTTGTGTCCACCGGCCAGGCTCGACACACCCAGCACGTGCACATCGTTTTCGACCGCCTGCCGCGCGGCTTCTTCCGGCGTCTGGAAGAGCGGGCCGATGTCCACGTCGAAGCCCAGATCTGCAAACGAGGTAGCGATGACCTTGGCCCCGCGGTCGTGACCGTCCTGGCCCATCTTGGCCACGAGAATGCGCGGACGGCGTCCGGTGGCGTCGGCGAACGTATCGGCGCGCTCCTGTGCCTGCTGAAACGCACTGCTGGTCTGCGCCTCAGAGGCGTAGACGCCGCTCACGGTCTGCGAGGTGGCGGTGTGGCGTCCGTAGACGTCTTCGAGCGCCTGTGAGATTTCGCCCAGCGTGGCGCGAGCGCGGGCCGCTTCCACCGCACGGCCCAGCAGGTTGCCCGCGCCCGTCTCTGCGGTATCGCGCAACGCGTTGAGAGCACTTCGCACCGCGGCATCGTCCCGCGCCTCCCGAAGCTCCTGCAGCCGTTGCACCTGCTGCCGACGCACGGCTTCGTTGTCCACCTCCAGGGTGTCGATGGGCTCCTCTGTATCCCGCTGAAACCGGTTTACGCCTACGACCACATCGCGTCCGGTGTCGATACGTCCTTGCTTGCGTGCAGCGGCCTCTTCGATGCGCAGCTTGGGCAGGCCCTGCTCAATGGCCTGGGTCATGCCGCCTTCGTCTTCGACCTCCTGAATGAGCGCCCACGCCCGCTCGGCCAGGTCGGCGGTGAGGCGCTCCACGTAGTATGAGCCGCCCCACGGGTCAATGGCCCGCGTGATGTCGGTTTCTTCTTGCAGGTAGAGCTGCGTATTGCGGGCGATGCGCGCAGCAAACGCACTGGGCAAGGCAATGGCCTCGTCGAGCGCGTTGGTGTGCAGCGACTGCGTACCGCCCAGCGCCGCGGCCAGGGCCTCGATGGTGGTGCGCATTACGTTGTTGAACGGATCCTGCTCGGCCAGGCTGTAGCCGGAGGTCTGGCAGTGCGTGCGCAGGGCCATCGACTTCTCGTTCTCCGGACCAAACTGCTGCACGAGTTGCGCCCACAGCAGGCGTCCGGCCCGCATCTTGGCGATCTCCATAAAGTGATTCATCCCGATCGCCCAAAAGAACGACACACGCGGCGCAAACGCATCGATGTCGAGTCCAGCGTTGAGCCCGGTGCGCAGGTACTCCAGTCCGTCGGCGAGGGTGTAGGCCAGCTCGATATCGGCGGGCGCGCCGGCCTCGTGCATGTGGTACCCGCTCACCGAAATCGCGTTGAAGCGCGGCATCTCATCGGCGCAGTAGGCGAAAATATCGCCCACAATGTTCATAGACGGCTCCGGCGGGTAGATGTACGTGTTACGCACCATGAACTCCTTCAGGATATCGTTCTGGATGGTGCCCGCCAGATCGGCATGCGCCACACCCTGCTCCTCGGCGGCCACGATGTAGAACGCCATCACCGGCAGCACCGCCCCGTTCATGGTCATGGAGACGGACATTTCATCCAGCGGGATGCCTTGAAACAGCACCTTCATGTCCTCGACGCTATCAATCGCCACGCCCGCCTTGCCCACGTCGCCACGCACGCGGTCGTGGTCCGAGTCGTAGCCGCGGTGGGTGGCGAGGTCGAAGGCTACGCTGAGCCCTTTCTGGCCGGATGCGAGGGCTTCGCGGTAGAACTGGTTGGATTCCTCAGCTGTCGAAAAGCCCGCGTACTGCCGGATGGTCCACGGACGAAAGGTGTACATGGAGGCGTAGGGCCCGCGCAGATACGGCGGAATGCCCGCGGCGTAGCCGGTGTGCTTGGCATCTGCAATATCGTCGGATGCGTAGGCGGGCTGCACCTCAATCTGCTCGGGCGCAGTCCACGGGTCGGGCGCTGACGCATCAGGGTCGGACGGTTCGGGCGGGGTGTACGCACGCTGGGCAAAATCGGGACGCATAGCAGAGTCGGAATGAGACAAGTGAGACGGCCACTGGAATCGCTTCCTATACCCGTATCAGAAGCAAACGTGCCATCTTGGAGCAGACTTCCGTTTGAACCGAGATGGGTACGCGTGCGGTGCCTACCTCTCTGTACCCGGGTGGTGATGGTCGGCCATCCAAATGCTTCCGAAACGTTGTATAATTTAGGGCGTTGCGCCGACCAAGTGTTTTCTTGCTGACTCCTGCAATCTATGAACGGGGGCATGTGCATCCATGATTATCAATCACCGGCACCGGTTCATCTTTCTAAAAACGCGCAAAACGGCCAGTACGAGCATGGAGATTGCGCTGTCAGCCTTTTGCGGACCCGAAGCAGTTATTACGTCCATTGAGCCTGAAGACGAGTATATTCGCCAGGAGCTTGGGTATCGAGGTCCACAGAACATACGCGTTCCGTTGCGTCAGTACAGCTTGCTTGATGGGGCTCGTTGCCTCTGGAATAGAACACCAAAGCAGTTTTTCCATCATGCCCCTGCTTCCTTTGTGAAAGAAAACGTACCCCAATCGGTATGGGACGATTACTTTGTGTTCTGCTTTGAGCGCAACCCGTTCGATAAAGCTGTAAGTTTGTATTACTGGATGACGGACCCGCCGCGTCCACCCCTTGAAACGTACCTGGCCAGAGCAGATGTGAATCGCCTTTCGAACTGGCCCATCTACACGATTAACGGAAAGGTCGCCGTCGATTTTGTGGGGCGTTATGAGCAACTGGAGCAGGGGCTTGCCCATGTTGCTGAGCGTCTTAACCTGCCAACTCCCATCACGTTGCCAAATGCAAAAGCAGGGGAGCGCCCCTCACGCCAGCCCTACCCGCAGCTGTTTACGCCGCGGGCTCGCAATCGGGTGGAGATTGTATGTGCACGTGAATGCTTGCATTTTGGGTACAAGTGGGGGCAAGACGTAGTCTCTACTACTGGCTCGCATTCGGAAAACTCGCCGGTGTCATCTGACCAAGAAATAGCAGCACGTGGATAGCTCATGGGATGATCTGCGTGGCCGGGCGGTACGCGCGGTAGCCTGGTCTGCCGTGCAAAACTGGGGAAGCCGGCTGGTTTCGTTTGTCGTGTTTGCGTTGCTGGCTCAGCTGCTGGACCCCGAGGCCTTTGGCGTGATTGCGCTGGCGGGGACCTACATCGCCTTTCTTCGGGTGTTGGTTGACCAGGGGTTTGCAGCAGCCATCATCCAGCGCGATGAGGTGGAAAAGGGGCACCTCGACACTGCTTTTGCTGTGAACATGGCCATGAGTGTGGTGCTTATGGCGGCAAGCGGGCCGGTGGCCGATCCCATTGCGCGTCTCTTCGATACACCGGATCTGGGCCCCATCATTCAGGCGCTGGCGCCAGCGTTTGTGCTGGCCGCCTTGGCCGGGGTGCAGCAAGCGCTGTTTGAGCGTCGGATGCAGTACCGCGTGTTGGCCATCCGCGAGTTTGCAGCAAGCTGTGTTGCGGGACTCGTGGGCGTGGGCATGGCCTGGTACGGATGGGGCGTGTGGAGCCTGGTCGGCTGGTTTCTGACGGAGCGCGCTACAGCGGTCGTGGTACTGTGGATAGCCAGCCCGTGGCGTCCAGGACGTACCATCACGGCGCATCATTTCAACGACTTGTTTTCGTTTGGCATCCACCTGGTCGGGTCCAACCTGCTCGATTACGTGAACAGCCGGGCCGACAATCTCATCATTGGGTATGTGCTCGGACCGACCGCGCTGGGCTTTTACGATGTGGCGTATAAGCTCTACACAGCCGGGGTCGATCTCATCACGCAGACGGTGTCGTCGGTCGCGTTCTCGACCTTCTCGAAGCTACAGCACGCCCGTGATAAGATGCGCGTGGCCTTCTACAAAGGGACGCAAACAGCCAGCATTGTGGCGTTTCCGGCCTTTCTGGGGGCGGCGGCCCTTGCCCCCGATCTGATTGCTACGGTGTTTGGGGCGCAGTGGATACCCGAAAGCGTCCACGTGTTTCAGGTGCTGGCGATAGTAGGGATGCTCCACGCCCTCTTTTACTTCAATCCGGCTGTGCTCCTGGCCTGCAACAGACCCGACTGGCGCTTGCTGGTGAATGTGTTGAATGCGATCACCAATGTGATTGCGTATACCATTGCGGTGCAGTTTGGCCTTGTGGCTGTTGCTGCGGCGTATGTGGTGCGTGGCTATCTGCTGGCTCCCGTTCAGTTCTGGATGCTTCGCCGCCTGATCGATGTGCGTGTGCGTACCTACCTCCGCAACATTAGCGTACCGCTTGTGGGGGCGTTGGGGATGGCTGGCCTGCTGGTGGCGCTTCGCACGCAGGCGTTCCCAGATGCTGCGGCCCTTGTCTGGATTCCGAGTGCCATTTTGGGAGGCGGCCTGCTCTATGTTGGGCTGCTCTGGATCTTCGCCCGCCCGCTCTTGCAGCGGCTGGTGCGCCTTACCGACCTGCTCCGCCAGTAAGAACCAGAATGTAGCGCAGAAGGACGGGGCGCAGCCCCTGAATAGGACACGTTGCACGGCGGAGTATGTGTTTAGCGACTTGTTCCAGAGAGCCGGGGACGCAAGCGGTACTGTCTGCGTTTCTGGCGTACACCACGGCACCCCCCTTCGGTATCGCTGTCGCGTGGGAAACGCAGGAGCCTTCATTTGCAGGGCCAACGGGGGACCGTTGGCTCCAGTCTACCTACCCCTCAGTCGCTGGCGCGACGGCTTCCCTCTTTACGGCTTCCCTCTTTACGGCTTTCTTCTTTAGGGGGAGCGATTAGGGGATTGCTGCTTTACCTCACACCTCAACGTCATCCTGACCCACGACGACCGTCGGGGGGAAGGATCTCAACGCCGCTCCTGCACGTGTGGCACGATCCTTCGGTGAAGAGCACTGGATCGCGGGCAGTTATAGAATCGCGCTAAACACGTACACGGCGGAGCCATGCGACGAAGGGGGACCCCCAATCCGATTGCACCATTGCGGCGCGAGGCTTCTACGCGGACACGCGGCATGCATCACGCGGTGCGCTCGGCGACCTCGTCTGGATGAGCGAACTCGTCGTACTGCTCGCGATGGATGTCGATGCCTGCGTTCTGCAGCTTCTGCTCCAGCGCCTCGTAGCCGCGGTCCAGGTG
>NZ_JAWOAR010000108.1:0-11291 GCF_046498435.1 Longimonas sp.
TGACACAGCACTATTGCTCTGTCAGGTAGTCGCTAATCCTGAAGTGATTGGGACTTGATCGTGATTGGCGTTATCAGATGGAGGCATAGATTACTTCGTGCGTACCACAGGCATGACCTTCGGCCCTCGCTTCGCTCGGCTCCGGATCAGCGACGCCAGGGGCGCCTTGCCTGTCCTGAACTCGATTCATGATCTGGATGACGGGCATTGGGGGGCTGTGCGACTTCTGAAACTATAGCACAACCCGTTGTGACACAGCACTATCCACGGTCTCTCTAACTCTGAATCGTAAGATGAGGAGAAGCCCGCCGGAAAACATCGTTCAAAACATCGTTCTTCGGGACGTCTATAACGATTGACGTGCGTGTAATGACTTCACTTTCCCACAGACACCATACATTCCACAGTCCCCATGCAAACGATGAAATCTCTATCCCTGTTGTTTTTGGTTGCGCTCTCGGTTGGTCTCCTTACAGGATGTGGTGCAGATGACACAGCCGTAGTGGAAAGCGGTACGTACGAAGGTACCATCACAGAAGTGAATGCCGACGAGCAAGAGATCTACGTGTCCGTTCCAGAAACAGGAACCCTCGAGCTATACTTCACCGACTCGACACGCGTAATGAGCGACACTACGGAACGCTCCTTCGATGCGCTACAAACCAACCAGCAGGTTGCCGTGGAGGTGAACAAAGTGGGTCAGCGTCTCGACCCCGTAACGGTGACAATTCAGGACGACGGCTCCTAAAGACGCCCGCCCAACCGACTCTGAAGACCCTACAACCTGCACAAGACGTACAGTGGACCCTCTGCCCTCGATGTGGCGGACCGAACTCTGGCATCCGCTCGTCGTCCACTTCCCGATTGCGCTCTTACTTGTCGGTACCGGCATGCGCATGATCGCAATGCTGCACCGGCGGTATGCTGTCCTCAGGTTTCTGGTGCCTGCCGGACGCACCCTCCTGGGGTTGGGCACACTCGGTGCATGGGTAGCCGTGTACACAGGGACCCTGGCCGATGCCGAGGTGGCACGTACGCTATGTGATCCTACCATCGCTGAGACGCACGAGCAATGGGCGTACCGCACTGCCTGGCTGTTTACCGGAGGTCTGGGGATAGACGTGCTCCTATGGCGGGGTTGGACGCCCAACCTTGGGCGCCTTGGGCGTTTTGGCGTACGGCTTGTACTGGTAGGCTTACTGCTGTCAGGTAGCGCAGGGCTGGGGTACGTAGGCCACCTGGGGGCACAGTTGGTATACCAGCAAGCAGCCGCCGTATACCACCCTGGCCCAGACTGCGCAGCATTCGAGTAACCCGTTGAGCGTCCGCGCAATCACCGTCTGTACATTGGGGCCGCAGGTTCTGGCTTGTGCACATGAACGGTACATGCACGGGGGAGCAACAAGTCACAAACAGATCAAGCGCAAACGGCTGGATAAGCGAATCAGAACGCGTTGTACCATACCCGTACCTGATTGAACGTGCAGAAGTACATGTTTATGCCCCTACACGGTCATCCCAGACGAATGCCAACCGTCGCCGCAATCGTCCGAGATGACCGGATGCTGGGAAGCTGTACGCCTTCTGAATCCATAACACAAGCCGTGATCAGAAGTAATACCGGAGCCCCAGGCCGCCGCCGAAGTCGCCATCAGTGTCGGGGGCCAGGTTTAGGCGGGGCGTGACATGCCCAAAGAACTCGACGTACTCATTGGCCATCCAGTTGAGGCCAACGCGTCCGCTAATGCCCATCGCAGCGTCATTGTCATCCACGCCGATGAATGCTCCCGGACCAAAAAACCACTCCAGCCCCGACACATTGTTAGCACGAATGGGCTGACTAAACTGCGCATGGGCATTCAGGAAAAAGAACTCGTTCAAGTCCCATGCGCCCAGAAAGTCGTACGAGGGCCCGCCCGCATTGTAGAACTTCAGCGTAACACCGCTGGGCGAGCCGATCTGCCCACCCAGTCCTACATTGCCCGAGGCACGCTGCGCATTAGCCGAACCTGCAGACAGGCTCACAGTGAGAAGAAGAACAACGCTCAGGGCATACAGGAGACGACGTAAAGAGCAGGACATCGAATACATAAACAAGGGGACAATTGGGGAACGATACAGATATTGGATCGCCCTACATACAGACGGCCTTACGAGACGTTGCGCCGAGCAGTTATGAAATGCAAGTGCCCTGTATCCAGCCAACGCCTATCTTTGCAACCAAGAGCCCACCAACGGGGGCCGATTGTAAGGAACGCATCATTCCTGAGCGTGCAGAGGAACTGCCCAAAATACCGGGCGTGCCACCTTCAGACAATCGCGTCTCTCTCACCGCTTCTGCCTCCTTATGCCTAATGCTTCGACTGCACCGCCCGACATCAGTACGCTTGGTGGGCTTCGTGCGTCCGGATACGTACACCGCACCGTGAAAGAAGAGATGCGGGCAAACCTGATGAAGAAGCTTCAGACTGGTGATCCGCTTTTCCCGGGCGTATTGGGATACGATCGCACAGTGCTCCCGCAGTTAGAAAACGCCATCTTGAGCCAGCACGACATCATTCTACTGGGGCTGCGAGGGCAAGCCAAGAGCCGCATTGTACGGATGCTACCGCGCTTCTTGAACGAGTGGATCCCAGTGCTTCAAGACACGCCACTCAACGAGCATCCCTACAATCCGCTCACGAAGCAAGGCCGCGAACTTGTTGAAGAGCATGGCGACGAAGCCCCCATCGACTGGATGCACCGGTCGGAGCGCTACGGCGAAAAGTTGGCGACCCCCGACACGACGATCGCCGACCTGATTGGCGACATTGACCCGATTAAGGCGGCCAATCTGCGACTCACCTACGCCGACGAGGAGATCATCCACTTCGGTATCATTCCGCGCACCAACCGGGGCATTTTCGCGATCAACGAACTGCCCGATTTGCAGCCGCGCATTCAGGTGGGGCTGCTCAACATCATGGAAGAGCAAGACATCCAGATTCGTGGGTTCAATGTGCGCTTCCCGCTCAACGTGATGCTGGTGTTCTCAGCCAACCCCGAAGACTATACCAGCCGCGGCAACCTGATTACGCCGCTGAAAGACCGCATCGACAGCCAGATTATCACCCACTACCCGAAGACGACGGAGGTGGGTATGGCCATTACCGAGCAAGAGGCGTGGCAAGACCGCGCTGATGACGACGGCACTCCCGTCGATGTCCAGATTCCATATATCTTCCGCGAAGTCATCGAGCAAGTCGCGTTTGAGGCACGCGACAGCGAGTACATCGACCAGAAGTCGGGTGTGTCGGTGCGTGTGACGAGGGCCGCGCTGGAGCTGCTAATCTCGGCAGCCGAACGGCGCGCGCTCGTCAATGGCGAAGAGGAAACCGTGGTGCGCGTAAGCGACCTGCTGCATCTGGCCCCGGCCATTACGGGCAAAGTTGAGCTTGTGTACGAGGGCGAGCAAGAGGGCGCCGAGAACGTAGCCTACACGCTCATTGGGCGTGCCCTGCGCACGGTGTTCACGCAGTACTTCCCCGACCCCGACGAAAAAGGCGGCGGCCGCGAAGCGTATGCCGACGTCCTGGCGTGGTTTACCGAAGGCAACACCGTGCATCTTACGCAAGACCTCTCCGACGACACCTACCGCACGCGCCTTGGCGAGGTCGATGGACTGGCCGAGCTCGTGACCTCCGAATCAACGCCCGACACCAACGCGCAGCGCTTTGTGATGATGGAGATGGTGCTGGAGGCATTGCACCAGAACTCGCTTCTCGGCAAAGAGATGCGCGACGACGGCCAGTCGTACAGCGACATCATGGGCTCAATGCTCTCCTCGTTCGGCAATGGCTTCGATGAGGACGACTTCGACGACGATGATTTTGATGTAGACGACTTCCGGTAAGGGGCTACTTGGCAGTGGGATCAGGGAGCACAGGCGGTACGGTGAAAGGAGGGCCACGCTGTAACGGCATGGTCGATCTGGATACCCACCTCGTGCCGGTTGGCCCGGTCGATCGATGGCCCGCGTACGTATTTCAGCCGCTTCTTATGACAACCCTTGTCATTATTCCAGCATTTAATGAGGCCGATGCGATCGGCCACGTTGTGGGCGACTTGCCTGCCGGCCGCGTAGACGAGGTGGTGGTCGTCAACAATGCCTCGACCGATGCCACCGAGTGCAACGCCCGTGCGGCGGGAGCTACCGTCGTGCGCGAGCCCGAACCCGGCTACGGGGCGGCCTGCTTACGCGGACTGGAGTACGCGGCCTCCGTATCCCCCGATATTATCGTCTTTCTGGATGGCGACTACAGCGACCATCCCGACGAACTGCCCCGCCTGGTCGATCCCATTCGCTGTGGTGAGGCCGACTTCGTCGTCGGATCGCGCATTCAAGGAGATGCCGAACCGGGGGCGTTGCTCCCGCAGGCACGCATTGGCAACCGGCTGGCCTGCAGGCTCATGCGGTGGATTTGGGGCGCGCAGTACACCGACCTGGGGCCGTTCCGGGCCATTCGGTACGACGCGCTGCAACGCCTTAACATGCAAGACCGCACGTTCGGCTGGACGATCGAGATGCAGATTAAGGCAGTAGAGGCCGGGCTCCGCATTCAAGAGGCCCCCGTGTCGTATCGCAAACGTGTAGGCGTATCGAAGATTACGGGCACCGTGTCAGGCACGGTGCGGGCCAGTGCCAAGATCTTGTGGACAATTGCTCGCTATGCTGTATTTGAGACACCAGTGCGTAAAAGCGCTTCCAGTATTCAAGCCGAATCCGCTGAATTTGCCTGAACATCCAGGCGCGATCCGACGTTTCGTAATTGGTCTTTGTTGCTTCATATTTCCCTGCTTCCATGAATTACGACATCTGGTTCAACGGATCATTCGTCCCGTACGAAGATGCGCAAATCCATGTACTCTCGCATGTGGTTCACTACGGCTCCTCGGTGTTTGAAGGCATCCGCTGCTATGAAACCGAAAAGGGCTCCGCTATCTTCCGCCTGCCTGAACACATGGAGCGGCTGGAAAACTCGGCCAAGATCCACCGTATGCAGATCCCGTACGATCTGGACGAACTGAATGAGGCGGTCATCGATACGGTGGAGCGCAGCGGGCTGGCTGAGTGCTACATCCGGCCCGTCGTGTTTCGCGGCATGGGCCCGATGGGCGTGAACCCACTCGAAAACGAGGTCGATTCAATCGTGGCCGTGTGGGAGTGGGGCAAGTACCTCGGTGAAGAAGCGCTGGAGCAGGGCGTGGATGTAGAAGTGGCCAGTTGGAATCGCATGGCGCCAAACACGCTGCCTGCCATGGCAAAAGCGGGGGGCAACTACCTGAACGCATCGCTCGTCAAGATGGATGCGGTGAAAAATGGCATGACCGAGGGCATCATGCTTAGTACGAACGGCTATCTGGCCGAGGGAAGCGGCGAGAACCTCTTCATCGTAAAAGATGGCAAGCTCTACACCGCACCGGTAGGCCTCTCCATTCTGCCTGGTATCACGCGCGACGCCATCATCCAGCTGGCTCGTGAGCGCGGCTACTCGGTTGAAGAGAAAACCATCCCGCGCGAGGCGCTTTACATCGCCGATGAACTCTTCTTTACAGGCACTGCCGCCGAGGTCACGCCCATCCGAAGCGTAGACCACTACACCGTAGGAAACGGAACGCGTGGCCCGATCACGAAAGAACTGCAGGACGCGTTCTTCGATATCGTAGAAGGCGGCAACGATCCGCACGACTGGCTCACATTTGTCGATACGCCTGTATCGGAGGAAACCTCTGAAGAAGAAGCCGTCACAGCCTGACCGAGGGCGTCGCTACGCATCGGCTTTAGGAAAAGGCTTCTGCATCCTGCGCATCCCGCAGACCATGAAGCATGCATAAGTGCACCCGCCCGGGCATTCAAAACGCTCAGGCGGGTTTGCTGTGTTGGGCTGAAGCCTGCGTTATACCAACTCCGCATGCGTCGTTGGCGTGTGCAGGAGGCGTGTGGAGGGGGCCTGTGGAGGAGTACAGCATCAGCTACGACATCGGCGCCAGCACCTGTTCGATGAAGGTATCCCCATCTTCGAGGGTGTCGAAAAGGGCATGCGGGTTGTGCGGTTGCAGATCGGGTCGCGTGAAAGAGCCTGTGCACACCGCCACCGAAAACGCCCCAATGCCCCGTCCGCACCGAATGTCGTGCTCGGTATCGCCGATGATAACCACATCGCGGCCCACGAACGTATGCCCCGTGTGCCGTTGAGCGCGGCGCACAGCCACCGGCGGCAGCTTGTGGCGCTCACCGCTGTCTGACCCAAACGCGCCAAACGCAAAGTGCGCATCTAGCCCCACCGCCTCCAGCTTCCAGAACGCTGTCGTGCGCAGGTTGCCCGTAAGCAGCCCCAGCGTTACATCAGAGCGCCCAGCCAGGCGATCCAAGAGCGGCGGCACTCCCGGAATAAGCGTCACGTCGTCGGGATTGCCCATCTCCAGCACCACCGACTCGTAGGCACGAAGCGCCCGCCCGATGTTCGCCATACTTGGCGCAATGCCATTGACCTCCAGAATGTCGCGCATAATGCCCGGATCCGTGCGCCCCGAAAACGAGACCGATTCAGTCGTAACGGGGCAGTCAAACGCATCCGCCAGCGCGCGTTCTATCGCTACGCGCCCCGACCCGTTTGCGTGGAGCAACGTGCCGTCAATGTCGAACAAAAGCAGTTTCATAGGACCGCACAGCCAGGCGTTTAGCAGAAATATGATAATTTTGAATAAGATAGGACGGCGCATCCCCAAAAAACGCTTCCTTTACCAGATGTTGAGGCATTGTAACAGCCAAACGCGATCCACATACCTGTATGTTTACCTATAACCAACTAAATACAAACAGGGTAGAAGAAAGATACACGTCGTCCAGTGGGCCACAATGCGTACCCGTTTCGGGAAGACCGAGGCTCCGTGCAGCTCTGTATCGCGCAAGCAGGGGGTCGCATCGCCCCGTTGCAAGACGAACCGGGAGACGCAGGCCCCGTCGGCAGTGCGGTTACGCCTCGTGCGTTTGAGTCGTCTGCTCGGAGGACTGCGCAGCTTCCTCCTGAATTCGGGCCAGCGAGGCTTCGAGCGAGTCCCGGCTAATGACCTGGCCCGTCGTCGTATCCACCTGGCCGAACGAGAGCACGCCCGTAGGGCAGCTCTGCACGCATGCCGAGCAGCGCACGCATTGCGGATCTTCCATAGGTTTGCCTTGCTGGGCAAAGCTCATCACATCAATGCCCTGGTGGCACACGCTCGTGCACACGTTGCACGAAATGCACTTGTCCTTGTCGGCCAGGATGCGAAACCGGCTAAAGCGATGGTAGATGTGCATCAGCGCCGCCAGTGGACAGAAGAAGCGGCACCACACGCGTCCGCTCAGCCAGAAGTAGACGCCCAGTGCCAGCATGCCCGCGAGCAGGACATCTACGAACCAGGCATAGCTCAGGATACCCAGTCCAAAAACGCCGCCCGAGAGCATTGCGTTAAATGAGGCCTCCATCCAGCCACCGGGCCAGATCCACCCACCAATGCGCCAGAAGAGCATGACAAAGGCCACGACCATGATGATCTGCCCGGCAAAGTTGAGCTTGTTGGTCCACTCCCCATGCGGCATCTTGTCTCGGTGTTCATCGCCCACGGTTTCGGCGAGGGCGCCGCAGGAGCAGATCCAGCCGCAATAGGCCCCTTTGCCCCAGAAATAGATCATACCGGGAATCAGCACGAACGTCTGCACAAAGCAGATGGCCAGCCACCACACGAGGGGCTCGGCGGTAAAGACGTTGTACACCAGCAGCGGCCAGGCCAGGATAAAGCCATAGGCGCGCCAGTATTCGCGTCCGTGGGCCGCCCATTCCGATGCCGGAAAGAGCGCATCCAAAAAGCCAGTGGGCAGCCATCCATTCGCGCCCAGATACGGCAAGATGAGTTCCGGAAGCAGAAACAACGGCAGCACCTGAATGGCAGCCAGGGTGATGGTTTGCACGCGAATGTACGGCGTTCTTCGTCGCTTAATACGCCGGTAGCCGTAGATGACGACTGCCGACGAATACACAAACGTGTAGTAGAACGACGGCGACTGGAGCGAGGTGGCGAGCACGCCCCACAGGCTGTCCGGATCGGCATTGGCAAACGCATCCTGCAAATTGAACGGGAAGGCTCCGGCCGAGGCCGCCCAGGTGCCGAGCCAGCCGCCATCTTTCCAGCTAAAGACTGCAATCATAAACGCAAAGAACGCCGCCATGGCTCCAATGCGCTTCCACTGGAGGGTGCCGAGCCAGTCCAAACTGCTGAACGCATCGGTAAGCGAGTCGGGGAACTGCCCCCAATCGTTGCGAATCTGGATGCCCGAGCGGCGGAAGAAGTCGAGCGGGGCCTCGCGCCCAATCATCGCAAAAACCTGCTGCGTCGGAAGACGCTCGGTGGTGTCGTCGGCATGGCGCAGGAGCACCGCATCCTCCTCAATGCGCTCAACGTCTGTCTCCATTTTCAGGGTGAGCGAGCCGGTGCGGCTGTAGGATGCCAGCTCGTACACCCGGTCGATGTTTGCTTCTTTGGGGCGGAAGAACGTGTCGCGGCGATAGGAGAGCGTGACATCGGCCCCGGCTTCGGTAAGGGCAATAGCCGCTTCCAGTGCCGAGTCGCCTCCTCCAACTACAGTAACTGGCTTGCCGGTACACTTGGTTGGGTCGTGCAACTGGTGATGTACATGCTCTTGGTCTTCGCCAGGGGCACCCAGTTCGCGGAAGGCCCCGCTCCGGCCAATAGCCACGATAACGCGCTGGGCTGCTATGCGCGTGTCGTCGTTGCACACCACCGTCAGCTGTCCGTTGTCGCGGTCGATGCGCTGGGCCTCGCCCGGCTCCACATGAAGGTCGTGCGTTTGGGCTTCCAGTTCCTCCACAAGCTCCTCCTTCACCGGAGCCGACACCTGAAGGTCGCCCGCCGGAGTCATCCGATCGGGATACGTGTAGATGGGCTTCCCCTCCTGGAAGTCTTTGATGGTTGCAAAGCGTTTCGTTGCTTCGAGCACCACGTACGAGAGGTCCTGCTTTTCTGCCTCGCGAGCGGCAGCCATGCCCGACGCCCCCGCCCCCAGAATCACCACGTCATAGACATCCGAATCACTGCGGGAACGAAACGAAGCGTCGTTCACAATGTCGCGCACGGCCTTGGTGCCGCTGTCGAGCGAGAACTTAAGGAGGGGAACGCCCGCCAAGTCGCCCACCACATACACCCCGTCTACATTGGTACGGTAAGCATCATCCACGCGAGGGAGCTTCGACACGTCGCCGTCGGGCCACTGCAAGTGGAGCCAGTCAGCGTAGCGAGAGAGGGCATCGAGCATAGAATAGGATCCAAACAAAGGAAAAGGACCGATTGCACAGATGGTATGTACGCAACATCGGCGTGTGCGTTACATGTGTCGCATTCTGTTTTCTGCATGGGCTGTCCTTGCTCTGAATCCCCCTGTTTATGATCTACGGTCTAACTGGAAATCCGCACAAGGAAGAACTGTGGCCGCTTCTTGACCGCGTGATTCGCGTGCTGGACACACGCGAATTGCCGTACCGGCTTGCTCCTGAACTGGCCAACGGGCGAGCCGAGCGCAATATGGCGGTGCAAGAGGGATGCGTAGCGCCCAGCGTAAACGACGTGGGGCGCCAGGCCAATGTCGTGTTCTCGTTTGGTGGCGATGGCACACTGCTGCGTACAGCCCACGCTGTAAGTCCATCGGATACGCCGCTTGTAGGCGTGAATATCGGTCGGCTTGGATTCCTCGCGGATGTAGAACACAACCAGGTTTCCCGCGCAGTAGATGCGTTGGAGCGGGGTGATTACCGCATCAGTTCGCGGATGGTGCTGGAGGTGGACGCTGCCGGACGCAATCTGGGGCGCAACTGGGCGCTCAACGAGTGCGTCATCAACCGGAGTGGGGCGGCGGGACTGCTGCGCATTGCCGTAACGGTAAACGAGGAGCCGCTCAACACCTACTGGGCCGACGGGCTCATCTTTTCGACGCCCACCGGATCGACTGCGTACTCGCTCTCGGCAGGCGGGCCCATTCTTATGCCCGAAACGGGCGTGGTCATTATTACCCCGATAGCTGCCCACACGCTGTCGGTGCGTCCTGTGGTGCTGCCCGCCACCGCCACCATTCACGCTGAAGTGCGCAATCCAGAGCGCCCCTACGTGTTTGCCGTTGACGGCGTAAGCACAGAGTTCAAGGAACCCGCTATATCATTTACGGTACGACGGGCCGCTCATTCGGTGAACCTTGTGAAACTGGATGGCTCGCATGTGTTCAACACCTTGCGGCGTAAGCTGATGTGGGGCGCACGGTCCTCGGCCAGCTCGGACAACGAGCCCCCTGAGGACGCGTCCCAGAACCATTAGGTCCAGGGTCGTTGAACTCGACATGAAACAGTGCGTATGTACTTGAATGTTGCGTGTCCAGTGCTTTCTATGATATTCCGATTTGGTCGGGTAGCTCAGGTGGTAGAGCAACGGCCTGAAAAGCCGTGTGTCGGCGGTTCGAATCCGCCCCCGACCACACATTTTTTGGTGCAAGACTTTGTTTTGGTACGTGTTAAGAGGTGTTATGAATCAATCAATGCCTCTGTTTAGAGCACGGTAGCACACCAAGAGTCAAACCAAAGTCGCCTCCAGTTTAGTCGAAATCTGGTCCGGTAGTTCAGTTGGTTAGAATGCTGCCCTGTCACGGCAGAGGTCGCGGGTTCGAGTCCCGTCCGGACCGCCACATAGTGCATCTGTAAAGGGCATATCACTGCTCCGTAACGCTGCTCCGTAACGCTGCTCCGTAACGCTGCTCGGCTTTGTTGCTGAGGGGCGTTTTTTTATGTGGGGTCATGTTTGGTCAGGCGCGGCCCCGAAAGTCTGTTTTGATTTCCTGCTTTTGATTTCCTGCTTTGGGGGGACTTGCATCGCGCCTTCCCTTCGCCCGAAATCACGCTAAACAGGTACTCGAAGGGCATTCGACGGAACCATCTCCCTGGCGTTCAGCAAGAGCCGTTCGGGACAGCACAGCACGCGTAGCGATCTTGGTTTAGCCCATAGAATGACCTGTGACACAGCACTACTGTCGTGTCACACCTGAATGTTAGGGTGCGGAGACTGTGCCAAACTCTGTGTCCCCCCAAAACCTGTCATGGTGAGCACGCGACGGGCCCAGCCCGGAGCACGCCGAACCATCTCCTCGACGCTCAGCGGGGCTATAGGCGATTGAACGGCCCTGCCAACCTTGGGGGAGATCTTTATTCACTGCG
>NZ_JAWOAR010000146.1:0-28265 GCF_046498435.1 Longimonas sp.
TCGGTCTTGCCAAAGCCCACATCGCCGCACACGAGGCGATCCATGGGCACGGGGTCTTCCATGTCGCGCTTCACCTCTTCGGCGGCCTGCGCCTGGTCGGGGGTGTCCTCGAACTCGAAGCTGGCCTCCATCTCCTGCTGCCACACCGTATCCGACGAAAACGCGTAGCCGTTCGAGGCTTTGCGCTTGGCGTAGAGCTCGATCAGGTCGCGCGCAATGTCTTTGACCTTCGACTTGGTGCGCTCTTTGGTGCGCTCCCACTGGCCCGATCCGAGCTTGGTGAGGCGCGGCTGGTGCCCCTCTTTGCCGCTGTACTTGTTCAGCTTGTAGAGGGCGTTCACGTTGACGTAGAGCACGTCGCCATCGGCAAAGTTGAGGCGCACGGCCTCTTGCTGCTTGCCGCGCACGGTAATTTTTTTCATCCCGGCAAAGGTGCCAATGCCGTGGTCGACATGCACCACAAAATCGCCGGGCGAGAGGTTTTCGATGTCGCGCAGACTGAGTCCGCCGGTGCGCTGCTGGCGCCGCCTGGTGGAGGGGCGGTGGTAGCGGTTAAAGATCTGGTGGTCGGTGTAGACCGCGAGGCCGAGCTCCGCGTGCTCGAACCCTTCGTGGAGCGATTCGACCTGCAGGCGGGCGCGACCGTGGTCGATCTCGGTTTCGAGCAGGTCGCGCAGGCGGCGGGCCTGTCCGTGGCTATCGCACAGAATGATCGTGTCGAGGCCGCGCTCGCTGTTCTGTGTTAGGCGCTCGCGCAGCAGATCCATCTCGCTGTTGAAGGAAGGCTGCGGCGCTCCGCCCGCGTCGAGCGTCTCGGTGCCTGCAGGGTCGGTGCCGTGGGTGAACGTGCCAAAGAGCAGGCGCGGGTACTGCTGCAGGTGCTGGCGCAGGGCGTCGGCCGTCAGGAATCGGTCTTCGGGATGCGGAAGGTCGGCGGCGTCGGTCTCATCCGTCGCATCAGCGGGGGCATCCTCGGCCCGGTCGAGCGCTTGTTGATAGCGCGTAATAGCGGTGTCGAAGAGGGCCTCAGCATCCTCAATGAGCCGGTCTTCGTCGAATGTGGCGAGGACCGTGTTGGGGGGGAGGTGCTCCAGAAACGCGACGGCCTGGCGGTCGGCGGACTCACGCTCCAGGTTGGGTACGAGGCGCACCTCGGTGCGCTGGCTTACGGAGCGTTGGGTCTGCACATCGAACTCGCGCAGGCTGTCGATCTCATCCCCAAAGAACTCGATGCGGATGGGGTGGGCGCCCGAGTACGGAAACACATCGAGGATGCCGCCGCGCCGCGCCAGGTCGCCGGGCTGCTCCACGAACTCGGTGTGCGTAAAGCCCTGGTCGATGAGGCGCTCCACCAGCGCGTCGAGCTCCCACGTGTCGCCGATAGCGATTGCGAGAGTGTCGTGGCTTACGTCGGAGGCAGGCGGCACGCGCTCGCTCAGGGCTTCGACGCTGGTTACAACCACGCCCTCGAAGCGGTCGGAGAGCTGCTGCATCACATCGGCGCGGGCCACGAGCGGACTCGAATCGCGGAGGGCGCCGGTGTCGTAGGGCGTGCGGTGCGTGGCCGGAAAGCGCACGATGCCGCGATCGCTGCCCGCAAGGTGCTCCAGGTCGCTCTGCACGTACGCGGCTTCGTCTTCGGTGGGCACCACGCAGCAGAGCGGGCGGCCCGGATCGCTGCGCAGCGCGTGAAGCAGCATGGCTGAGAGGGAGCCGGCGGCGCGCTTCACCTTGAGGGCCGCCGCCGATTCGGCGGTGCGCACCCACGGACGCAGATCGCTAAGGACAGGAGCGGTTTCAACGCGACGAACGAGATCGGAAAGAGCCACAAGACAGCAAGACGTATGGAAGCGAAGCAGGCTGGTTGGAGCCTGCGGTACGATGTAGTGCTACGGTGCGATACAGCAACCGAAACGCGGATTGAGAGATTCGTGTGCATCCGCAAAAAAGGTGTTGGAGATGCGATGGGTAGCGCCTCGGGCTGGGTCGCTGTGCAGCCGAGACAGGGAGTGCGGAGAACCCCACGACCTCTGTTATGCGATTCAGCGATGCAACAGGCTATGTGTGTCGCATCCAAAAAAAACAACAGCTTGCACCCGCCCAACGCGAACGCGCAATGCACTCCAAGCAATGCACCCCAAGCAATGCACTCCAAGCAATGCACTCCAAAACGAAGACGCCCGCCCTGTTATCACCTGCTTGCATCATGGAAAACACGTCCTAAAGAAGGGCGATTATTTGGATCCAAACGCCCACCCGAAACGGCCTTTGTCGCCGCTGAAGGCCGTTTTTGTTCCACGTGAAACGATATAAATCAGCAGGTTACCGCGAAATCAGTGCGTCTTGGATGGCCGGACGGGCGAAGCCGTCCGAGGCGTCCAGCAAGCGCCGGGCCCGAGAGGCATCGACCTCGCCCAGCAGCATAACCAGCGCGGTTTTGACGTGGCCATCGGCGGCCTGCAGGGTGCGTTCGGCGGTGGCGTAGTCGGCATCGGCAGCCATCATGAGGGTGCGGCGCGCGCGCTCTACGAGCTTGGTGCTGGTGCGCTGCAAATCGACCATCATGTTTTCGTAGACGGTGCCGCGCCGAATCATGCTGGCGGTGGTGAGCATGTTCAGCACCATCTTCTGCGCGGTGCCGCTTTTCATGCGGGTGGAGCCCATGATGACTTCGGGCCCCACGATGGGACAGATGGCAATGTCTACCTCGGCGTTCAAGGTAGCGGGTGGGGTGCAGGCCACGTACACGGTCGTGCAGCCCAGCTTGCGGGCATAATCCAGCGCCCCGCCCACAAAGGGTGTGCGTCCGCTGGCGGCGATGCCGCAGACGACATCGCGGGCTGTGCAGTCGATGGATTGCAGGGCCTGTGCACCGTCGTCCGGCTCGTCTTCCGCGCCTTCTTGCGAGCGAAAGACCGCCTCGCGTCCCCCGGCAATGATGCCCTGCACCTGCTCCGGGTCGGTGCCAAAAGTGGGCGGGCACTCCGACGCATCCAGCACACCGAGGCGTCCGCTTGTGCCTGCGCCCACGTACAAGAGGCGTCCGCCTGCCTCGAAAGCGTCGACAATGGCATCGACCGCCTGGGCGATGCGCGGCAGTTCGCGCCGCACCGCAATGGGCACGCGGTGGTCCTCGGTGCTGATGATGTCCAGAATCTCTTGCGTGGAGGCGGTGTCGATGTGCTGCGAGTGCGGATTGCGCTGCTCGGTAGCGCGTGTCTTTAGGTCGTCGGAGAGCGACGCATTATCCGAAGGCGACGCGTTGAGCGAGGAGGAAGAAGCAGGCATGCAGGGCAGAGCCGGTGAATCCAAACAGCAGACGATACGGCGTTAACGATGACGGGCGGCTACGCGGTCCGACGTCGCCATTCGTATGCCCCGAGCACGATTATCCCGAACAGGACGAGCGCGCCGGCATAGCGCCACCAGCGAGGCGGCCCTGAAACTGCGAGTGGGGCGGGCGATCCGTGCAGCATCGTGCCTGCCCAGAAGAACGGACTGCGGTCGGGGTACATGCGCCGATACTGAAGCTGGGCCTGCTGCAAGGCGGCGTCTTTGGGCATCCCTCTGCGCACATGATCGTAGAAGACCTCGTTGAGTGTGACCGCGGCATTGTCGTCAATCGGCCACAGGTTCGAGAGCGTAGCGCGCGCCCCAACGGCACGGAAGGCGTACTGCAAGCTGCGCATGCCTTCGCCTTTATGAAACGCCCCCTGTGCGGTCTCGCAGCCACTGAGGTTGACAAGTGGAATCGACGCGAACTGTCCCTGAAGCTGATGCAGGTAGAGCAGGCCGCTGTCGGTGCTATCGACGGTATCGGAGGGCGAAAGCACGAACGCGTTTTGGAGCGGGATGTGGGGGCTTACGAGCGCATGCGACGACAGATGCAGAATGGTGGTTTTGCCCATCAGGGTATTCAGTGCATTCGGCGTGGCTTCGTTGTTGAGTAGCATGCGTCTGTTCCGGAAGAGATCAGCGACGCGCCGAAGCTCGCGCTCTACTCCGGGCAGCGGTGGCAGGTGGTGGTCTGCGCGCCCACGGCTGCCCCGTAGTGAGCGTGGGCGTACGGCATCGGCCAGGAGCGAGTCGAGCATCACCTCACCGAACTCGGAGCGCCCTAACGCAGCAATATCGAGCGGGCGGCGCTCCGTTTCGGACCCATCGGTAAGAGAAGACAGCGAGAGCTGCCTGGACAGCGGATAGTCGTCAACCAGAAAACGGGCCGACGCGTAGTCGTAGCGGCTTTGCGGCGCCTCAGAAACGAGCATGGCTATCGGAAGCCGAAAGAGCGCTCCGTCGGGGATGACGGTGAGCGAGGCGTCCTCGGGGAGGTGGGGCGCCACGGGAGCAATGACGGCCTGGTACACGTCGTGCAGCGCATGCAGATCGACGTGGGTGCTGCCAATGCCCCCTGTGTTGGGTTGCGTGTCCTCCTGCCCACTGGCAAGCCAGGGGGAGACCGACGCCATTTTTTCGTTCAGGGTCGATTCGTCGACGTCGAGCGGCACGGCGTGGACGGTGTCGGGGGTGATGACGAAGGCGTGGGACTGTGCTGGACGTCCGAAGCGCTCGCTTCCCTCATCGAGCATGTACGATATGGCCACGCGGTTTTGAGCGGCCAGGGTGTCTTGGATGGTGGAAAGGGCGGCCGTCGTGGCTTCGGGTAAGTTGAGCAGTTCCTGGCGCGCAGCGACCGCCTCGGTTTCTTGGCGGCGGAGCTGAATGGCACGCATCGGACTATCGGTGCGGCTCCGTTCAGAACGCAGGGTTTGCAGCACCTGGGTAAGGCTGTCGTACCGTACGCGCTGATCGGGGGCCATGGCGTGGGCCACGTCGGCTTCCAGGCGCAGATCGGCAAGATGACGTGCCCGTGTGCGCTCCAATGTTTGCAGCGCTCCTTTCGGGTTGTTTTGGGCCAGTTGCACACGCGCCAGCCCGCGATACGCGGTCTGCCAGCCGCCGAACGCAGCCGCCGCCCACTCGGTGGCTCGCAGTCCCGAGCGGTAGGCTTCAACAGTTTCAATGGCCTGCCGGTAGTAGGATGCCGCCTCTGCGAGGTCGCCACGCCGTTCGTACAGGGTTCCGATGCGTTGTAAAACGCGGCGGCGGTCTTCGTAGCGGCGTTCGGGCTGCGCCTCAACGGCGCGCAGCAGGTACGGCTCCGCCGCATCAAACTGCCCATCCATCATCAGAAAGCTGCCATGCGTATGTTGCAAGAACGCCAGCGTGCGTGCCGACTCTGCCGCCCGGGCCTCGGCAAGAGCCTCTGTGCTCAATGAAAGCGCCGTGTCGATATCATCCAGATTGGCGTGTGCTTCTGCCAAGGCACTCAAGCGGTTGGCTTGAAACGCCGTGCCAGGATCGGAGACAAGGTCCAAACTCTCGCGCAGATTGGCCGCAACAGACTGCCAGACATCCAGGTTGTCTGCCGCCTCCAGTTCAGCCTGCATGCCCGCGAGCCCGGAAAGAAGATCGGCCCGTATCCGCCGATACGTGTCAGTTTCAGAATCCAGTTGTTCGGTCTGATTCAGGGCCCGTTGATAGGCACGCATCGCAGCATCGCGGTCGCGCATCCGCTGGTACATCAGCGCCAGGTTTTCAGTAAGATTGATGCGTCGCGTAACATGCTCTTCAGGGGTGACCTCAAGCGCTCGAATGTAGCCTTGGGCCGCCTCGGCCAGGTCGCCCGTGTGGTAGTGCAAGAACGCGTAGTAGTGGTGGACGCTTCTAAATCCCGTTGCCGTGATTGTAGACGTGTCGGCAGGAGCCCGTCCGTATTGTTCGAAGAAGGTGCTGAAGGTGGACGTCATAGCCGCAAAGTCGCGACGTTGCGCCTCCACATACGCCTTCTGCGCAATGGTTTCAGCTTTTGCGTTGCCGCTGCATTGCCGATCTGCGCGTTCAAGGATGGCATGGCGCGCATCCAACCGGGAGGCAATGGTATCTGCCTCGCTATACCACGCGTTGGTGAACGACCTTGTGGATAATGAGTCGCTCTGCTCCAATAAGTCATCGCATGAGGCGCTCTCGGGAGACTGTCCGTACAAAGGCGCTGCTACGCATACCGTAAGACAGACAACCACAATAAAGGGCATGCCCCCAAACAACGCATGGGCATAGAGACGACGCATTGCATGAAACAATGAATGCATGTTCACGAATAATACACATATTAGTGAATACAATTATTTCATGCCTTGAGGTCTACCATGGATACCTGGAATAACGCAGTAACCACGCTGGGAGGATGCGTATACGCAGATGGAGGAGACAACGGCGGGCACAGAGATCCCGATGACCCGGATAATGACGATGATACCCTCAAGAACGAAGACGATGACGGAAGCTAACGCCGCCCCATGCCTCATGGGCGTAGTAATGGTGGGTGAGGTTACGTCGGGCCAGAAGGCCCGGGTATCGGGCAATGCCCAGGATTGCGCCCCGCTGGTGGATGCGAAGCGCCGCCTCAAGAGAACACATTGCACGAAAACGTACAAAAGTAGCGCCTGAAAGTCCAGTTGACTGCGTCAATCTTGCTGGAGGAGAGGCGTGCCATCCGCATCTCCTCGAAAACCGGACGCTGCGTGCGTCGTTTAAGGCGTCTCGTTTTCTTGCACGGCTCTCGCCCGCTCATGACCCTCGACTCGCTTCGGATTCGATCCTTTCGTGCCCACAAGCACACCGAAGTGGAGTTCGCTCCGAAGGTGAACGTGCTGGTGGGGGCGAACGGCGTGGGCAAAACCAACACGCTGGAGGCAATCCACTACCTGTGCCTCACCAAAAGCTTTGTCGCGTCGAACGACACGTACGCGGTCCGGCAAGAGGCGCCATACTTTGAGCTGGAGGGCACGTTCACGGGCGTGCGCAGCCGTCCCATGACTGTGAAGCTGGTCTACGTGCCGCATGAGGGTAAGCAGGTGTTCGTAAATGATGCGCCGCTGGATCGCCTGGCCGACATTGTGGGGCAGCTTCCAGTGGTCGTGTTCTCGCCCGAAGATCATGCCCTCACCGCCGAAGGCCCCAACGAGCGCCGCCGGTTCCTGAACAACATCTTGAGTCAGGCACATCCGGCCTACATGAACACGCTCATGAAATACCGCCGCGCGCGCAAGCAGCGTAACGAACTGCTTCGGCAGTACCGCAAGAAGCCCGCGCCGCCGCCCGAGGCGTTGCTGGCGCCGTGGACGCAGAAGCTCGTGCAACTGGGGAGCCAAGTGGTTGCGCGCCGCCAGACCTTTCTGCACACGTTTACCGATTACCTGCAAGATGCGTACATGCGTATCGAAGCGGTGGCCGAGCAGCCGACTATCGAGTACGACACCTTCACCGATCTCTCGACCGATGCACCAGGCGATGCCGAATCCATTGCAGAGGCATTCCGGAAGCGGCTGCACGAAAAGCAAGACCACGAGTACAAGCGCGGCACTACACTCGTAGGCCCGCAGCGCGACGAGCTCATCTTTCGTCTCGATGATCTGGAAGTGCGGCGTTACGCATCGCAGGGGCAGCATCGCACCTTTGCGATGGCGCTGAAGCTCGCCCAGTACTTCTACCTGAGCGATACGCTGGAGCGCCCCCCACTGCTGCTGCTCGACGACGCCTTTGGTAAACTCGACACCGAGCGCACCGACGTGTTCATGCAGCTCTTGCAGTCCGACGCCATTGGGCAGAGCTTTATTACCGCGACCCGAGCCGGGCCCTTCACATCCACCGTCCCATTTGAAACAGCGGCCCACCAACTGCTTCGGGTGGATACAGACGGCGGGGCGGCTTGCGTTCAAGTCAAATCGGCGGAATCGTCGGCGATGCCGTCAACGTAATAGGTTTATGTACATACAAAGAATCGCTTCGTAATCTACCTACGCAACCTGGATCCTATCATGTCGAATCCAATACGCTTTGCTCTGTGGCGTCGTGCGCGCTTACACACGTGGATGCCTGTGCTTTTCCTGGTGCTGGCCATTGCGGCCAGTGGGTGCACTCGCGGCATGAACCCGGTCACGGGGAATACCCGCGCGCTGGGCTATAGCTGGGAGGAAGAGATTGAGTTGGGCCGCGAGGCCGATAAGCAGATCCAGCAGCAGTACGGCGTCTACGACGATGATGAAATTGAGGGGTATGTGGATGAGGTGGCGCGCGAGGTGCTCGCCGAGAGCCATATGCGCCGTTCCGATACGCCCGCGCAGTTTCGCGAAACGGAGTTCACCTTTCGCGTGCTCGACAGCCCTATCGTGAATGCGTTTGCCCTGCCTGCCGGATACATCTACGTGTCGCGCGGACTCCTGGCGCATCTCAATAACGAAGCGCAACTGGCCGTGGTGCTGGGGCACGAAATTGGGCATGTGGCGGCGCGCCATGCCTCGCAACGGGCCGCGCGGCAACAGCTTACACAGATCGGACTCATTGGCGGTGCGGTGCTGGGGCAGTCTGTTCTGGGAGATGATGCAGGAAGCCAGATCTTGAATCTGGGGGGGACCGCCGCCCAGCTTATTTCGCTTAGTTACAGCCGCGGCCATGAGCGGGAATCGGACGCGCTGGGCGTGGAGTACGCAACCCTGGCCGGATATGACGCCGCCGAAGGCAGCGCGTTCTTTACGTCGCTCAAGCGCCAACGTGATCAGAGCGGCCAATCGCTCCCCAACTGGCAGTCCTCGCACCCCGACCCGGGCAACCGCGAGGTACGCGTGCGTGAGCTGGCCGCGGAATGGAGCAGCCGCGTATCCGACGTATCGGCCACCGAACGCAACGAAAACGCGTATCGACAGGCCATTGACGGATTGGTGGTAGGCGAAAATCCGCGCCAGGGCTTCACCGAGAACAACACGTTCTACCATCCCGACCTGGAGTTCCAGTTCCCGGTGCCCAGCAACTTTGACGTGGTGAATCAGGCCCGCCAGGTGGTGCTTGTTGGACCCAACGAAGAAGCGCTCATGGGCCTGACCTTTGCTGAGGAAGATACGCCCGAGGCGGCTGCCCGGTCGTTTGCCTCGCAAGAGGGGCTGGAGGTGCTCGATCAGGGCACGCGGCAGTTTAACGGCATCCGGGCACAGCGCGTGCTCGGCGAGGCTGCCCAGCAAAACGGCGGTACGGTGCGTGTGCTGGCCTACTTCTTTGAGCATGAAGGCGCCTCCCTCATGTTTCAGTCCCTTACAACCGGCGAACAGTATGACAACTACCGCAACACCTTCGTGCGCACGCTCGAAGGCTTTGCCCCCCTTACCGAAAACGACAAACTCAACCGGCAGCCTACGCGGCTTTATCAGCAAGAAACCGATCGGAGCGGCCCGTTCCAATCGTTTGTGGATACCTCGGCGCTGCCTGATGGCATGACGCTCAACGATCTCGCCATTATCAATCAGGTCGAGGAAGACGAGCAGATTGAGGCCGGACAGATGCTCAAGCTCCCACGGTAGTACTCTGTCACACGTCAATGGTTGGGTAGCTCACGCGAATGATTGTCATGGAAAGCCACAAAAGATCCCGGATCAGCGGCGCCAGGGGCGCCTTGCCTGTCCTGAACTCGATTCAGGATCTGGATGACTATAATGTGGGAGTCCATACGTTACCCCATGAATCATCTGTGACACGGCAGTAGTGCTCTGTCACAGGTCAATGGTTGGGTAGCGCAGGCGAGTGATTGTCATGGAAGTCCACAAAAGATCCCGGATCAGCGGCGCCAGGGGCGCCTTGCCTGTCCTGAACTCGATTCAGGATCTGGATGACTATAAAGTGGGAGTCCATGCGTTACCCTATGAATCACCTGTGACACAACAGTAGATCATACTCCTATCTCGTACATCTGATACGCCGTGCGCGCCATGCCCAGCGCCTCATAGGTCGACTGGGCCGAATCGTTCTCGCGTTCCACGTACAGGCGCAGTCCACACACGCCAGATTCATCCTGCGCTTTTGAGCGTACGTGCTCGTACAGCGCTGTAAATACGCCCTGGCGCCGCATTTCTGGACGCACGTACACGCTCTGAATCCACCAGAATGCGCCGTTGCGCCAGTCGCTCCACTCGGTGGTACACATGAGCGCCCCTGCCACGTGGCCACCTTGCTCCGCCACCCAGTAACGCCCTTTCTGCTCATCACGAAGCAGCGCACGAATACCTGATTGGAGCGTCTCCTCGTTGAGTGTTTTATCTTCGGTTTCCTGTGCCATTGCCGCATTGAACGCGACAAGTGTATCCAGATCGTTTAGGGTAGCACGTCGGATGGAGAAAGCAGACATAGGCATGTAGGGCATGATTACACAGGAAGGCGAAAGCGTACCGCACGGTCAAGCGCCTTCAGACCAGGCGGGCGCAAAAGCGGGGTCGATCTGACGTTCGCCGCGCGCTACGTTATGAATTGCCGTCATCTCGTCGTTGCTAAGCGAAAAGTCGAACACATCCAGGTTGCTTATACGGTGCGCCGCGCTGGCCGCTTTCGGAATGGCGGATACGTTCGGCTGCTGCAAAAGCCACCGCAGCGTCACTTGCGCCGCGCTCTTACCGTGTCGGTTAGCAACCGCCTGCAGACGTTCGTCTTGCAGCACGGCCCCACGCGCCAGTGGGCGGTACGCGGTGAACAGGTAGCCGTGCTCGCGAGCGTGCTGGAGCACCGGCTCCTGCGACAGAAACGGATGGTACTCGGCCTGATGCGCAAACAAGGGCGCTTCGTCGGGCAAATGCTCCACGGTTTGGTCGAGCAGCTTCGGCGAGAAGTTGCTCACGCCAATATGCCGCGCCTGCCCCGCTTCATGCACCTCCACAAATGCATCGAGCGTGCGACGCAGCGCATCTACATCGCCATCGAGATGCGCAGGCCAGTGGATGAGCAGCAGGTCTACGTAGTCGGTACCCAGGGCGCGCAGGCTCTCCTTGGTGGTGCGCTTTACGTCAGCAGGCGCAAGGTTGGTGTGCCACACCTTCGTCGTCAGAAAGACGTCCTCGCGTGCCACGGGCGCCTCGGCGATGCCTGCGCCCACCTCGGCCTCGTTCTTGTACATCTGCGCGGTGTCGATGTGGCGGTAGCCCATTGTGAGGGCATGCGCCACGCTCTCGCGGCACGTGTCGCCCGTAATTTTGTACGTGCCCAGTCCCAGCGTCGGGACCTCGCGTCCGTAGATGGTGGTCGTGGTGTCAGCCATAAGAGATTGAATCTATAGGAAGTTGAGGAAAACGGGTGCGTTGTGAGGCTGCGGCTCGCATCAGTAATGCCAGGGGAAGTCGCTGTAGTCCTGGTCGCGCTTTTCGAGGAAGGCGTCGCGGCCCTCCTGGGCCTCGTCGGTGCCATAGGCCAGGCGTGTGGCCTCGCCCGCAAAGAGCTGCTGCCCCACCATCCCGTCGTCAATCGAGTTGAAGGCGTACTTCAGCATCCGAATGGCGGTCGGACTCTTCGTGTTGATCTCTTCGGCCCATTCCAGCGCCGTTGATTCGAGGTCCTCGTGCGGAATCGCCGCGTTGGCCATGCCCATCTCCACCGCCTCTTCAGCCGAGTAGTTGCGTCCTAAGAAAAAGATTTCGCGGGCGCGCTTCTGCCCCACCTGGCGCGCCAGATAGGCTGACCCAAACCCGCCGTCGAAGCTGGCTACATCGGCATCCGTCTGCTTAAAAATGGCATGCTCGGCGCTGGCCAGCGTGAGGTCACACACCACGTGTAGGCTGTGTCCGCCGCCCACGGCCCAGCCGGGGACCACCGCAATCACCACCTTCGGCATGAAGCGGATGAGGCGCTGCACCTCCAGAATGTGTAGACGCCCCAAACGTGCAGGGTCGGTGTCGCCCTCGTCATCGGCATACTTGTAGCCGTCTTTGCCACGAATGCGCTGATCGCCGCCCGAGGAAAACGCCCACTTGCCATGCTTCGGCGAGGGGCCGTTGCCCGTAAGTAGCACCGTGCCTACATCCGATGTCTGGCGCGCGTGGTCGAGGGTGCGGTAGAGTTCATCCACCGTCTGCGGACGAAACGCATTCAGCGAGTCGGGCCGGTCGAATGCAATGCGCACGGTGCCCTGATGGCGGGCACGGTGGTATGTCACATCGGTCAGGTCAAAGCCGTCGACAGGAGCCCACGCCTCATCATCAAACAGATCAGAAACCATAAGAAGTAGCTAAAACATCAATAGGAACAGGGGGATGCGAAGGGGCAGCGCTATGGACCATCACGCAGACGCGCTTCGAGGGCTTCTGCTACAGCGAAGAGCGCGGCCTCGTTGCCCGGAGCTGAAATCAGCTGGATGCCGGGGACGAGCCCCGAGCGGGCGTCCTGGTGCGTCCATGCGGGAATGGAGATCGCAGGCAGGTTGAGCACGTTCGGGTAGATGGTCGGTGTAAACAGTCCACGGATGCCGGGACGTGCCATGTAGGCGGCCGCTTCGCCGGGCGGCATGGCCAGGGCGCCGTTCGTGGGCAGCAGCAAGATGCCGTCATCGCCCAGTTGCGTGCGAATGGTGCGGCGCGCCTGGCGGATTTCGGCTTCGGCATTCCACCCGGCCTGGGCCGACGGGCGCGTCGCGTGCATCGCCGCCAGCAGCCGAAACAGATACCAGTGCACGGTCGGACGGTTGCGCATCTGCCGCCAGGCTTCGCGCATCCACGACAGCGCCTCGCCGTTGCGCGTGGTGAGCGCCTCGTACAGGAACGAGGCATAGTCGCGCACGACCACCGTGAGGTACGCCTGATAGAGTGTCCCGGCATCGGGCAGCCGCATACGGGCAGATGTGAGCCCCGCGTCCTCCACCTGACGCCGACTGTAGTCAACCGCTGCCGGAACGAGGCGCTCGCGAGCGGTCATCGTAAAGTCGGCAGGCGCGATAAGGCGCAGCGAATCGAGCGGCGGCGCGTCGGGCAGTGTGCGGTCGGCGGTCCAGGTGTAAGCAGTGCGCACATCGCGGACCGAGCGCGCCAGCGGACCCAGCGCCAGCATGCTGTCGGCGAGTAGCGGCTCGGGCGGCTCCGCATCGATAAGTGGCCAGGTGCCGGTGTCGTCGATCTCGCCCGAGGCCGGCTTAAAGCCCACAATGCCGCAGCAGTGTGCGGGGTAGCGCACTGAGCCCCCCAGATCCGACCCAAACCCAACTGCCACCGCGCCCGAGGCTACCAGCGCCGCATCGCCCCCGCTCGACCCGCCGGGGCCGCGGTCCGGATTCAGCGGATTGCGGGTGCGTCCGTACAGCAGGTTTTCGGTTTCGTGCGTCATCGCAAACTCTGGGATGTTACCCCGCGCACACACCACCGCGCCCTGCGCTGTCATCCGCTGCACAAGCACTGCATCTTCTTCCGGGTGCAGCGTCGGGGCCCGCTTCGACCCGGCAGTAAGTGGCTCCCCCTTCAGCCCATAGGTTTCCTTCACGCTGATGGGAACCCCTGCCCATGGGCCGGTGGGTGGGGCATCTATCGCCTGCTGAACGTGGTCGGTGAGGCACGAGGTCGCAGCGTTGAGTTCGGGCTGAACGGCCTGAAGACGCCTCAAGTGCATCTCAAGCACCGCAGGTACCGACGCATCATCTGTCTGGATGCGTTCAGCCAGCGCAGTGGCATCAGGGAACAGGCGCGGATCGGCAAGGGGAGCGGCCATACAAAGAATCGTACGTTGGGAGGCAGAGCAAAGCGATGTTACGC
Source organism: Longimonas sp. (assembly GCF_046498435.1). NCBI lineage: Bacteria > Pseudomonadati > Rhodothermota > Rhodothermia > Rhodothermales > Salisaetaceae > Longimonas > Longimonas sp. Next base: position 13,608 of record NZ_JAWOAR010000146.1, read on the forward strand.
GACATGGTGCGCAGCGCCACGGGCCCGGTGCGCTTGTTGCAGGTGGCGGCGCTCGTGGTTGAGCGTAGCCTCAAACCATGCGCCGATGCCCAGATACAGCACTGGCAGCGCTGGAGAGGCAACCCGCACGCGGGCCCAGTCGAGCCCTTGACTGCGTGCCACGCACACTGCCAGGCGGCGCTGGTAATCGCAAAACGTGTCGAGCACCGCCTGCGGATCTGGTTCGGGCAGCGGACGAAACGCTGGAGGTGCCGGAATAGGGATCGCGCTTTCTGGATCCACCGACGCAATGAAGAGGCGGCCCAGCCATCCATAGCGAAACGGCGGCTCGCCATACGGTCCGTAGCGCTGCGCCTTGAAGATGCACGCCTCCAGCGCCGGTACGAGCGGACGCGCCGCCGCGTTCAGGTGCGCCAGGCACTGCGCAGGCGACCAGCGCCCGGGCGCTGGCGGCGCAAGCGCCTCGCCGGGTGTCATCTCACCCCAAAGAATGCGGGCGTCGTGGCACAGTGTTTCGAATCCAGCCCGGTATGGTTCGTACGGTGGCGGCAGCGGTTCCATAATGGGAGGGCCTGTAATGCAACGTGTTATGCCCTGTATAACGACTGTAACGAGGCAGCGTGGGGCGTCAGTCGCATACGCATACGTGGCGACACGGCACGCTGTGTCGTTACCGTTGTACACCGCAGGGATACTACAATCATATAACCGGATTTGATATTAGGCATCAGCCAGGACATGGTCGAGTTCGAGCACGCCGTCGTTGACTAACTCGGTAAGCAATGCCTGCACCGGACTTCGGTCGAGCAGATCCGTCAAGTCATCGGCAGGGATGCGCGCCCGCCCCGCAATGCGCGGAGCCAGCGGAGCCTCGGCCTCCGAAAGCGCCCGAGCGCGTCCGTTCACATAGAGCGTGCGGGAGCCATCCTCTGCATCCGCAAACACGAGATGTGCCACAGGCCCACGCCGCAGCCCCGTTCCATCACGCAGATGCGCCACAAGCGTCTCGGTCGAGAGCGGCTCCTCGCGGGGCGGAGCGTCGCGTCCGGGAGCGGGCGTGGTGAGGGTGCGCGCAAACCAATCGTCGAGCGCGGCATCGTCGTCCAGCAGCGATTTGAGACGGGCCCGCACCAGCTGGCGAGCGCGTTCGCGATCGTAGGTCGGCAACTCACCCGGCGCATTGGGAAGCGGACGATCGGGATCGCTGTAGCGGGCCGTTTCGGGGATCTGCTGTACGGCATCTTGTACAAAGCTCTGGATGAGCGCCCGGTGGCTCGGAGCCCGGAATCCAACCGAGATGGTGAGGCAGTCATCGCTCTTCGAGATGCCATGATGCGCCACACGCGGTGGAAGATACAGCAGATCGCCCGGGCGAGCGGTAAGCGTCTCATCCGGCGTAAAGTCTGCCAGAATACGCACATCTAAGTCGGGTACAATGCGCTCATCCTCAACCGGGTTGTGGCCGATGGCCCATTCGCGCGCCCCTTCTGCTTGTAGCAAGAACACATCGTAGTTGTCGATGTGCGCACCCACATTGCCCCCTTCAGGCGCATAGCTAATCATGATGTCATCGAGGCGCCACGAGGGCACCACATCGAAATGATCGAGCAGCGCGGCCGCGTCGGGGAGCAGGCGATCGACCTCTTGCACCAGGAGCGTCCAGTGCGTATCGGGCAGGTCGCCAAACGCGGACGGATCGAACGGGCCGTGGCGCAGCTCCCACGGGTGGGCGCCGCCCTTTTCGAGGATGAGGCGGCTCTGCACATCCGGCTCGCAGGCCAGCCCCGCCAGTTCGTTGGCAGTCACCGGCGAGTCGAAATCCGGAAACGCATTGCGGATAAAGAGCGGTTTTTTCTGCCAGTAGGTATCGAGAAAATCGCGTGGAGCCAGCGATCCAAACGGAGCAGCAGGCGAATCAGGCATAAGGCAGAGCAGTCAACAAACAGAAACAAACAGCGAGCGGGCAGCAAGGCGTTGCATCCCCATAAGCTGCTAAAAGCCGAAGATAAAGAGCAGCATCAGCAGCAGAAAGAGGAGGGCAGCCCACACGGTCGAGGATTTACGCTGTGGAAACTCATAGCCACAGTACGGGCAGACCTCCACATCGCCGGTGTCTTCGTATTCCAGCGCGCACGAGGGGCATTCACGGGTCTCAGGCATAGTGGGGTAGGTCTACGAGAGGTAAATCCCTTTTTCGGAACGCTATACAATATTAGACACTAATTTATGGTTGTTTAGCTGATGTATTACCACATATGTAGACACGCCGTAATGTTCAGCTATATCTTCGACCTCGTTTTCGTCAATGACGGGCCCCGATATCATTTGCTCTAAGGATTGGGATGGAGCAAGGAACTCAGCAGCAAAGGCTCTACTTTTCTGTTGTTCTTCCGATAGGGCGCGTGTGGCAAGGTGCGTGCTTTGCGCAGGATTCGTTAGATACTGGAAGATGCTTCGGCAGAGCGTAAATTTTTTCGAGTTGTCTCGGGCATCCTTGATGGAAAATCCGACCTTTTCGTTCGCAGTAGCTACAAGTCCATCAAACAGGTCGGGAGATGCCTCCGAAAAGTTGCGATGCTGGTTTAGTGCGTTGTCGTCGGAGAACGAGAACACGTCAACAACATCATCCAACGAGTCAAGAGGCTGCCCATTTAGCCCTATGTGTTTGCGTACGTGGCGGGCGTAGTTGTACCCCACATTCCAGGGAAGTTCGTCTGTGCTCACCGTAACCTCATGTCGTAACGTATGAAGTTTTTGAGCCCGGTCGGCGACTTGTTCTGTTCGCTCAACTGCATCTTTAAGAGAGTTTACATTGTGGTTAAGCTGTTTTATATCAGCCGTCTGGTAAAACGCTGAATGGATTTCGCGAGGAATCGCCGAGGCGGATTGGATAATGGTCTGCTGCTGTTCTTGGGTTAGTGCATAAGGATCACATCCAAGTTGTGCCGCAGCTTGACAGAAGGCTTTCTCGTCGTCATCGGCTTGCTTGATAGCATCCCACTCATTCTGAAAAAGCGTGTTATGGACGCACGCATCCTCCAAGCGCTGCTCAACACTGTTAAGCAAGCGGCCTATCTCATCACTAAAGGCATTGCCCTTGACATATTTTGTGCCAGATGACATAAACTGAATATCATAGTGTTGTAGGTCTTCATTATTCCACCTGATTGTTGTATAATCTCCCTGCGGCTCTATTAGCAGAGCGGGTAGTGCGTAGCCCTCACGAGCAAACCTCATGTTATGGCGTCGGTCATACGTTGCACTCGTACTCCGGCCTGTTCGTCGGACCTCGTAGTGCAAAAACCACCAGTTTGTAGCGATCCACTCAGCGAGGGGATACAGAGGAATCCGCAGACGTGAGCGTACGCTGCTGGCCCTGGTGTCAAAAATTTGAGTGACTGGATCGCTACCAACCGCAATCCTCACATCTGCCCAGGTGGCGTCGTGCTCGGGAATGCCTGTTTTGCTCGCCGAAACCCACTCAAAATCGAAAGCTAACTCATCCATAACACTCTTCTATTCCGTCTGGCCACTCAGATCGTTCGATAGGAAATCCCTTATACTGGCCCTGCACCCTGTTTACCAGACGTGCTAAGTACACCGTTTCCCCATCCTTATACCAGGCGTAACGCGGATAGTCTCCTTCCCAGTACGAGCCAACAGCTTTCTGCTGGATAGCGTGCTGAAGCCACCCGGTAAGTTGTTCTTGCGCATCTTTGAAATCAGGTGGGCACAGAGAGGCATCTGGACGTGGACTCGGAGGACCTGCGAATGATGGGTGACGCTTGTGTTCTGGGCTTCCGATGTACATTACGTGTTTAGAAAGACGGGTGTAGTTCTTGTCCTCGGGCGGATCAATCTGCCTTGGAGTACTTCGGTTTCGGCTGGGGGATCGCATGAATGTATGAGGCGGCTCTGAGAACGGCAACGATCACCACGAGGCAGCAGCGTTACAGGCCCAGCTGCGACGCCAACTCGCGCATCAGCAGCTCCACGTCTTCATCGGGCATGTCGTCGGGATCCATGCCACCGAAGGGCATATCGTCGGAGGGGGAAGGATCGGGCTGATCCAGATCGAGTTGGCGCAGCACCAGCGCAGCCACACCGGTGGCTGCCGCCGAAATGAGAAGAGCTTTCAAGACGCGCGACATAGGCGGAGGGGTCCGTTGAAGGAGGTACAAGCATGAACATACAGACAGCATCCACACCTAACATCAAGGAGCACCGGATGGTTCGGCACATGCGCTGCAAGGCGGCGTATAGCGTAGCGTGCCGACTGGCACCTTGTTGTTTGTTGGATTCATTACGCAACGCCATGACACAGCGGCTGCTTCGCATAACAGGTCTGCTGCTTGCGCTCCTGACGCTGGGTGCGTGGAGCACGATGCCGCCTGCGGTTCAAGCGCCGAGTGCTACGCCCAACGGCGATCCGCATGTGCGCATTGCTGCGGTGCAGTACGGCGGCGGAGGCGACTGGTACCAGGCTGAAACACCGCTGCCTACGTTTCTGTCGTTCGTGCGCGAGCATACCCGCATCGACATTGCATCTGAGGGCGATGTAGTCGAACTGGATGCCGATCGGCTGTACACGTATCCGTTTCTGGTGATGAGCGGGCACGGCAACGTGCGCTTCACCAGCCGCGAGGCCGAGCGCCTGCGCCACTACCTGGAGAATGGCGGCTTCCTGCTGATCGACGACGATTACGGGCTGGATGAATACATCCGTCCCGCCATGCAGGATGTCTTCCCAGATCAGGAGCTTGTGGAACTGCCGTACAGTCACCCGATCTACCACCACCCGTACGACTTCTCGGACGGACCGCCCAAAATCCATGAGCATGATGGCGATCCGCCGCAGGGTTTTGGACTTTTTCATGAGGGACGCCTTGTGGTGTACTACCTGCACGAATCCAACATTACCGATGGGTGGGAGCCCGCCTCAGTGCACGATACACCCGCCGACCTGCGCCGGACCGCTCGCGAGATGGGCGTAAACGTGCTTACCTACGCACTTACCCACTGATACGCTGATACGAACGCCCCCGCGAAAGAAGAAACTGACGCTCGCGTCCGCCTTCCTCAGCCACCTACTGCCATGCGCATCTCCACCCTGTTTCTCGTCGTGCTTGTCGGCCTGCTCGTGTACACGAATCCCGGTATGGAGGCCTTCGAAGCCCACGTCGAAGACGAAGCCGCTGCACTCATCCGTAACGAAATGGGCAGCGACTCCTGGCTTGGGGATGCGCTGGGCAGCGTAGCCGGTAACGCTCTCGCCGACCGCGCCGACGAGTACACCATGCGCACTAACTACCTCGTGGCCAGCGTCTACACCATCGACATCGACGGCGACGAACAGCCCGACCTGAAGTGGCTCGGCATTGCTGACCGGTTCGTACAGTTGGAGGCCCAGGAGTAGCGCTGCTCCGTGTGCCGTACCTGCGTATCCATTCTGACTCTTTTTATTCACCTGTTTCTGGACGCCTTATGTCTACCCTGCCCCAGCACGCACTCTCTACGCAAGACCCCGCCGTGTACGCCGCCATCCAAAACGAGGTGGACCGGCAGAACGATGGACTGGAGATGATTGCCTCCGAAAACTTCGTATCGCGGGCTGTTCTCGAAGCCATGGGCACGCCGCTCACCAACAAGTACGCCGAGGGCCTGCCCGGTAAGCGCTACTACGGCGGCTGCGAGCATGTCGATGTGGTGGAAGACCTGGCTCGCGACCGCGCCAAGCAACTCTTCGGCGCCGACTGGGCGAACGTGCAGCCGCACTCAGGCGCACAGGCCAACGCTGCGCTCTACCTGAAAGCCCTGGAGCCGGGCGACAAGCTGCTCGGCCTGGACCTGGCCCACGGCGGCCACCTTACGCACGGCAGTCCGGTTAACTTCTCAGGCATCCTTTACGAGGCGGCCTTCTACGGCGTAGAACAGGATACCGGGCGCATCGACATGAACAAGGTGCGCGACAAAGCCCATGAGGTGCAACCCAAAATGCTCTCGATTGGGGCCAGTGCGTATCCGCGCGACTTCGACTACGAGGCATTCCGCGAGATTGCCGATGAGGTGGACGCGCTGCTCTGGATGGATATGGCCCACACCGCCGGACTCATTGCTGCGGGTGTGATGAACGACCCCATACCGCATGCCCATGTCATTACAACCACCACCCACAAAACGCTGCGTGGGCCGCGAGGCGGGATGATGCTGGTCGGCAACGATATCGAGAACCCGTTTGGCATCACCGCCCGAAAGAGCGGACGCACCAAGATGCTGGGGGAGGTGCTCGACTCGGGTGTCTTTCCCGGCACGCAGGGCGGTCCGCTCATGCACGTGATTGCGGCGAAGGCCGTAGCTTTCGGGGAGGCGCTGCAAGACGACTTTACGACATACGCGCAGCAGATCGTCGACAACGCGCAGGCGCTGGCCGAGGCCCTTATCGAGCGCGATTACAATCTCGTATCCGGCGGCACCGATAACCACCTGGTGCTGGTGGACCTGCGCAACAAAGGCATCACCGGAAAGCAAGCCGAACAGGCGCTCGAGGCAGCTGGCATCACCACGAATAAAAATATGGTGCCGTACGACGACAAGAGTCCGTTTGTAACGAGCGGCATCCGCCTGGGCACGCCGGCGCTGACCACACGCGGCTTTGGTCCCGACGAACTGCGCCGCGTGGCTGAACTCATTAACCGCGTGCTGGACGATCCTACCAACGAAGATGTACAGCAGACGGTGCGTGGTGAGGTGAAGGCGCTCTGCGACGCCTTCCCCTTGTACGACTTTGCTACCGTGTGAATTCCCCCCCCCACCGTGTAAGCGGGATGCACCGTGTCTACAATCCTCCATCGGCTTCATGAACAACGGGGGAACGTGCTGCCCAGCCTGAAGGTTTGAAGTTGTTGCATCTTGTTCCCTATATCCCGCCCTGTATCTACCTACGCGCCCGTCCGCTTCATGCCCACTATGGACCACAACGCGCTCTCGCCTACGGCTTACGACGAGCTGGTAGATCTGGGGCGCCGCCTTTATGACAAAGCGCTTATCCGCCGCGAGGATGAGTTGATTACCGACCCGAGGGGCCAACCCATCGGGTGGCTTCTGGATACGCGCGTACCCATGCTGCACGGCGATCTGTTTCGGGAAGTCGGCCAGGTGCTGGCCAAGCGGCTGCTTGAAAAAGATGTACACCAGGTGGTGGGCTACGGGTTTGGAGCGCATCCGCTGGTGTGTGCGGTGGTGGGCACCCCCAGTGACCCCGCGTTTCGGGGCGGGCTGATTCGCGAAGAACGTAAGCCCCACGGACGGCGACGTATTGTGGAAGGCGCCATCGACCCGACCGAACCGGTGGTCCTGCTTGATGACATCATCAACAGCGGACGTAGCGCCATCGAAGCGTTGGAACGACTCCGTAATGCGGACTACACCGTTGATGGGCTGCTTACGCTGTTCAACTTTACATGGAGCCGAGGCCGCTCGCGCGTCGAAAACGAAGGGCTCTGGGTCGATTCGCTGCTCGACCTGAACCTGCGCGATAAAGCCACCGGTAGCTCCGACTCGGCGTAATCCAGATGTTGAGCCTATGCCTTCGTCTCCATCTTCTCAAACTAAGTCATCTCAAACAGGTGCTCCCGCATCCGTACAGGGCGATGGCGCCCCGTCGGGCGAACCGCCTCCTGACGAGAAAGGCGTCATGCCGTTTCTGGATCATCTGGAGGAGCTGCGTTGGGCGTTGCTCAAAGGCGGCATCGGCGTCCTCATTACAACCGTGTTGGCCGCAGTCTTTAGCCGCTGGGTCGTAGACACCGTGCTCATTGGTCCCACGCGGCCCGACTTCTTCATGTATCAGGTGTTGGGCTTTGAGGCTGAAGAGTTAAATCTGCTCAACCGGACCATCACCGGGCAATTCTTCGCAGATATCGGTACAATCCTCGTAGTGGGCATGGTCGCAGGGTCGCCCGTGCTGGTATACTACCTGTGGCGCTTCATTGAGCCCGCGCTCTATCCGGAAGAGCGTGCGGGCATGAAGTTTGCGTCTGTTTCAGCTACGTTTTTCTTCTTGCTGGGCATTGCATTCGGCTACCTGATCCTGACGCCGGTGGCGCTGCAATTTTTTGCGACCTACGAGATCTCGGCGCAGATTTCAAACCAGTTCGACATCATTACTTACTTTAACATGGTGACGTTCTGGGCACTCGGTACCGGGCTTTTGTTTGAACTCCCGGTGGTGGTGTACTTTCTCTCGAAGGTGGGGCTGCTTACGCCTGATATCATGCGCACGTATCGCAAATATGCGTTGCTTGTGGTGCTTGTGGTAGGGGCGCTGCTTACTCCACCCGATCCGTTCAGCCAGATTCTGGTGGCAGTACCGCTTTTGCTGCTTTACGAGTTGTCGATTGGTGTATCAGCCTACGTAAACCGTCAGCAAGCGCGCGCTGTCCAGTAACCCTGCCAGGAATCACCGCGACAGTATAGCAGCTGCCATGAAGCCCTTTTCAGATGTGTCCTGTTAAGGGATAAACTTCGGTTCTGCCTGTTGCCTCGTTATCTGTTCCACTTGGCCATCCTGCTCGTATGATGCATATCGATACACGCCACACGCACGTTTTGGCGGGCTGGATTGTGGCCGCTCTTGTCGGACTGCTCGTCGGGTTCGGTATGGCACGCTCTCAGACCGATGCCGACGTGCGCAAGAGCATTCAGATCTGGTCGGCCGCGTTCGAGGAGGTTGTAAACACGTATGTCGACTCGGTCGAGGCCGAGTCGTTCATGGAGGTAGGGCTGGAAGCGATGCTTAGCGAGCTCGATCCGTACACCACGTACATTAGCGAGGACGACCGCGCTACCGTGGAAGTACTCACCCAAGGCCGCTACACTGGCGTGGGCGTAGAGGTTGATCGCCGTGGCCACTATGTAGTGGTTGAGTCGGTGGTCGATGGGAGCAAAGCTGAGCAGCACAACTTCTCTATCGGCGATGTGATTACCCATATCGACGGTGAGGCTGTGGATACGTGGCCCCTGAACCGAGTGCGCGGCGCGCTGCGTGGAGATTCAGGAACGACCGTTACGCTCTCTGTACTACGCATGGGCGAGACGCCCGCTACCGTTACCGTAGAACGCGGCCCCGTCGAACTGGTTGCCGTGCCGTACTCAGGGTTTATTGGAGGATCGCGCCACGGCATGGGGTATGTACGTATGGAGCGCTTCACCCAACAGTCTGCCTTCGAGGTGCAGCAAGCCGTCGAAGACTTGAAGCGCAACGCCAACCTGGATGGCCTGGTACTCGATGTGCGCGATAACCCAGGCGGACTACTGGAAGCCGCTGTTGATGTTGGATCTCTCTTCCTGGATCGCGGACAAGTCGTCGTGTCCACCAAGGGCCGCGATGAGGGAAGCGCACGCTCCTACCGCAACACCAATATGCCGGTGTATCCAGACGTGCCCATTGTGCTTCTCGTAAATGAACGCAGCGCCTCGGCGAGCGAAATTTTGGCGGGAGCCTTGCAAGATCATGATCGCGGTGTGGTCTTAGGCCAGACCACATTTGGAAAAGGACTGGTTCAGGTCATTCGTTCGCTTCCGCATGGCGGGTCGCTCAAAATGACAACGGCGCGCTACTACACCCCCAGCGGACGCAGCATTCATGCCGACGAGGCTTCCCTTAAATCTCGCCCCTCCACGACAGGAAGCGCATCGTTTACAACGGATGCTGGACGAGCGGTGCAAGGACGCAATGGCATCGAGCCCGATGTCCCTATCGACGACACCTACGCGAGTCCACTCGAAGAGGCGCTGCTTCAGGAAGGCGCGTTCTTTCGGTTTGCAAGCCGCGTAGCCCGCGAGTACCCGCGTCCGCCCCGAGGCGGCTGGGAGCGCGACTCGCTCCTGGCCGAGTTCCAGGCCTGGGTGGATGCGGAAGATCTCTCGTATCAGACGCAAGCCCAGCATGCTATGCACCGCATCGATTCGCTGGTTGTGGCCGATCATCCTGAAGCAGATGCCGAACTCGATGACCTGCGGGCCGCTATCGACAATTCGACCACGCAGCAGTTTGAGGCCCATGCCGACCTGCTAACGGCACGACTTCTCTCGGAAATCCGCAGTCGCTACTTAACCTCTCGGGGATACTACGCAGCGACGCTGGCCGAAGACGAAATGGTGCAAGAAGCGGTAAGTCTACTCAACGACGAACGTCGCTATGTAACGGTACTCAACCCATAACCGCTGGCAGCCTGCACAATGTACAAGGTGGTGCCATCCGTGCTGTGCGCCGACGGCGAGCCGATTCCTCTTCTTTGCATGTTATAGCGTTTGCTCATTATGGCGTTTGCTCAATCGCTCTTTGCACAGGGGTTACGTCTCATAGATCCCGCGCAGCACCGCGTGTATGCTGCCCGCAAAACCACACTTCTTGGCGGCCTCCGAGGTACAGTGATCGAAATCGGGCCAGGTACGGGGCTGAATCTCGCCTATCTGAATCGTGACATCACGTATGTGGGACTGGAGCCCAACCCGCATCTCCATGCATGCATTCAGTCACAGATGCGCAGGCATCGCATTTCGGGACGCGTACTTCAGGCTCCGGTTGAAGCTGATGTGCTACCGCCCAACAGCGCCGATACCGTCATCAGCACGTTGGTGTTGTGCTCAGTTCCCGATGTATCCACCGCTCTTGCTTCCATCCAGCGCGTGCTGCGTCCAGGAGGACGCTTTGTCTTTATGGAGCATATTGCAGCTAATCCCGACCAAGGGCTGCACAGCGTGCAGACATGCGTTGCACCGGTGTGGAAGCGGTGTTTTGATGGCTGTCACCCCAACCGAGCCACCGACCGGGCTATCATGCAGGCCGGATTTGACACGGTAGAGATGGACTATTTCGATGTGCGCGTGCCTGTCATCCGCCCCCATTGTGCCGGATACGCGGTAGCGTAGTTGGGGGCCGTCCCCTTTCCAACCCTGATATCCTTTACAAGGCAGCCAAGAGCGCCAGCACAGCCATGCGTACCGGTACGCCATGCGCCACCTGGTCAAGAATCATGGATCGCTCATGGTCAACTACGGCCGCTTCTATTTCGACGCCACGGTTTACCGGACCGGGATGCATAATGCGCAGATCTGGGTGCTGGTGGAGATGCGCTGTCGTGATGCCAAACTGGGTGTGGTACTCATGCAAGCTGGGAAAGAGCCCCGTCCGTTGGCGCTCCAGTTGGAGGCGAAGGAGCATCGCCACATCGCACGCATCGAGCGCGTCCTGGAGGGAATGCGTAACGTGCACGTCCATGTCAGACAGATGAGCAGGCAGAAGCGTGGGCGGCCCGCAGACCGTGACGGTGGCCCCCAGCGTGCGCAGCGCTCGTATGTTGGAGCGCGCCACGCGGCTGTGGGTAATGTCGCCGATAATGGCAACGTGCAAGTCGCGTACGGCGGGATAATGCGCAGTAAGCGTGTACAGGTCAAGCAGAGCCTGTGTAGGATGCGCACGGGCCCCGTCGCCCGCGTTGATGACGACGCCTTCGGTATGCTGAGCCACGAAGTGCGCAGCTCCTGCCGCAGCATGCCGCACCACGAACACCTCGGCCTGAAGCGCCTCCAGCGTTTGAACGGTATCCTTGAGCGATTCGCCCTTTACGACCGAAGAGCCCGAAGCGCCCACACTCACACCGCGCGCCCCGAGCCGACGAGCCGCCTGCTGAAACGAGGTTTTCGTACGGGTTGACGGTTCGAAAAACAACGTGGCCACAGTGCATCCATCAAGAGACTGGGCATGCGAGGCAGGATCCTTATGCATGGCCTGAGCGGTATCCATGACCTGCTCAAGATCAGATGCAGTGTACGCTTTGAGATCGAGCAGGTGAGAGGTTGAAAGCGAAGCAGCAGGAATTGGCATAACAGCAGTAGGAAAGTGAGCCAGTACGGGGAGCCTTACGTGCTTTGCATTGAAAACCGGGGGCACCGGTTTCATGGAGCCGTCTGTGGTACACGATTCCCATTTCAGTGAACCTGATCGCTCAATACGTTCGTGATGATCGCCACAACGCCCCCACCGGCCTACCCTGCGGCTGTTGGGAATGGCCTGCCTCCCACCACACGCACGAAAAATGTGCTAACTTGACCGGCAGTAGAAGCATCCGTTCGCGATTTACGAGCGGTCATTGTATTTCACAACAGTCCATCTTCTAATTTGTCGTAGCTGCCTGCACTTCCGAGTGCGATAAAGGCGCGACGACCTCTTCACTTGGTACCTCTGGTCATGATCACACGGGTCTCGCTAAGCTGTATATTCGCTGGGTTACTGCTTTTGTTAGTGGGGATGCCCCCAGACGTTGCAGCCCAAGACATTAGCCCCGAAATTCAAGAACAGTTGGATGCAGAAGGGATGTCGGAGGCCGAAGCCCGACGCCGGGCCGACGAGTTAGGGATCGACCTATCCGACCCGGAGCAGGCATCGAGGCGGGCGCGCGAGCTGGGTATTCCCGAGTCTCGTATTAACGCGCTGTTGCAGGCGGCAGAACGCGATGAGCGGGACACGACCTCACGAGAGGAAGCCACCACTACACCGCCCTATCCCATACTCGGCGGGCGCGCCTCGGTCGATCCAGAGCGTATCTTTGTAGAGGACCTCCCAAGAGAGGTCGAAGTTGAGATTCCGCTACGCAGTGAGAACCCGATTCGCGAAGTGGATCCCTTTTTCCTTACGGCCAATGGAGACACAGCGCGTGTCGACGTCGAGCGTATTGAAGGATCTGTGTTAGAGGGGCGCTGGGGCGGTTCCATTACCATCCCGCGAGACAGCGCGTCCGGCACCTGGTCCTTATTTACACGAGCTGCCACGGAAGACACTACCGTTGTTGTGTCAACCGGCCGCCGCTTGCAGCTCACAGACGAACCCATTGACGATGATGACGACGAGGTAGAACAGCCCGATCCGGACACCCTTCAGCACTTTGGATACGACCTGTTCAACTCCATTCCAGAAGCGTTTCAGCCCCAGCCGGTAGGACCTGTCGACGACAGCTACATCGTGGGACCAAACGACGAACTCCGGCTCACCGTGTGGGGCGCAGCAGACTTTCAGTATGACTTGACTGTTGACCGAGAAGGACGCATCAACATCCCTGAAGTAGGCCAACTCACCGTGGCAGGGAAGCGCCTCTCGGAACTGCGTGAAGACGTCAAGCAACAGCTGTCACGCAGCTATTCGCAACTCACCAGCGATCCGCCTACTGCGTTCATGGACCTTACGGTAACGCGCTTGCGTCCGGTGCAGGTCTTTGTGCTGGGCGAGGTACCCGAGCCCGGAGGATACACCATGAGCAGCTTTTCGACAGCGTTCAATGCGCTATACAGCGTGGGCGGCCCGCTGGAGCGCGGGACCCTCCGCAACGTCAAGGTCATCCGAAATGGTGAGGTCATTGAAACAATTGACTTCTATCAGTACTTGCTTCGGGGCTTTACCGATAATCCGGTCCAACTCCAAAATAATGATGTCGTGTTCGTCCCGCCCCGAGGCGAAACCGTATCGATAGCGGGCGAAATCAAACGCCCCGCTATCTACGAGATGCGCCCAAACGAGACGTTTGCTGATCTAATTGAGTATGCTGGAGGATTAGAGGCCAATGCTTACACAGAACGCTTTACCATTAACCGCATCATTCCGTTTGATGATCGCGATGATCCGTCGGTAGCGCGCGAGGTGCTCAACCTCAACCTGAACCAGGCCCGCTCTGACGAAGCCCAGGTCGGGCTCAACGACGGCGACTTTGTGCGTATCCGGTCGATTCGTGACATTGACGACCGCGTTATCCAGACACGAGTGAACAAAGTTGCCATCTCGGGGGCCGTGTTTCAGCCCGGCGAGTACGAACTGGGAGATGGTATTCGCACGGTGCGCGACCTGATTGAGGCAGCTGACAGCCTCACAGGCGATGCGTACATGCGACGGGCCGAGCTCTCGCGCATAGATGACGACCTGGAGCCTACCGTGCGGGGGCTGAACCTGAATGCGGTGCTCGATGACGATCCCACGCAGAACATCGTCTTGCAGCCCGGTGATCGCTTGCACATCTCACCGCGCGACTCGGTGCTGGAAGAACGCCAGGTGCGCATCTCAGGCCAGGTGCGGAGTCCCGATCGCTACCAGTTGCGGCGCGACATGACGCTCCGCGACCTGTTAGCTAAAGGAGGCGGTCTTTTCGACGAAGAGTACCAGAAAGATGTGTTTATGGACCGCGCCGACCTGTTCCGGGAGTCGCCCGACGGGAGTCGTACCGAGGTCATCCCATTCCACCTTGGCGAAGCCATCAACGGCGACGGCGATGCCGACCTCCCATTGCAACCGGGCGATGAAGTGCGCATCTACCGCGCGAGCGTTCAGCGCCTCGAAGATCGCTTTGTGGAAGTAAGAGGCCGCGTCCAAGATAGCGGGCGACTGGAATACCGCGACAACATGACGCTCAAAGACGCGCTGCTCCAGGCAGGCGGGTTCGAGGAGGGCGCGCTCTTGCGCGAGGTAGAAGTAACACGTATGCGCACCGACCAAGAAGGCAACCGCCGAGCCACACCCATCACGATTCCATTGGGTGGCAGCCAGTACACTGATCCGGTAAGCTTTGCCGAAAACGACTCGCTCCAGGTACTCGACGCAGCAAGCGAATTCGA
>NZ_JAWOAR010000206.1:0-2736 GCF_046498435.1 Longimonas sp.
TTTGGGGCCGGAAGGCGGACAGCGCGGCGGCGAGATCGTGTTTGAGGGACCGCCCGAAGAATTGGCGCAGGCGGATACGTACACGGCACGCTACGTTCGGGACGAACTTGCTCGCGCCCAGCGCGAAGATGCCGTGGTGATGGATCTGAACGCGTTCGTGGAGGAGGGGGCGGCGTAGCCTGCGGCCTGTGGTGCATCTGAAAGCGTAAAGCGCAGTCCCATGTTGATTTGAGACCGGCTGCACGTCTGCAAGGTCTGGTTCCCGGATCTCCGCTTCGCTCCGTCCGGGATGACTTTTTAAGGGGAGCCCCATCCGCGGTGACTTAGTGGAGGAATAGACACAGCCCTCTCACAGAATGTCATCCCGAGCGCATACCGACAGGAGTCGGCATGCAGCCGAGGGATCTCCGGACGCGCGGGGCGAGGAGGCCGATTGGGAGGAAAGCGCCACCGCTGCGGGATGACGTTGAGATCCTTCCGATGCAGGGCATCGTCAGGGTGACTTTGGTGTGGAAGTCGGGGCGGGGCAATGCGGAATAAGCGATGCGACAGCGTTTTGCCGCTCTGTTCCCGGTTTCGTGCAGGTCCGGGCGAGGCCTCTAAACGTTTGCATCATGACGCAAAGGCTCGGCACGAGAAGAGCATCCCGCTACCGCTCCTCCTTTTCCACATGCACCGAAAGCCCGGGTCCGGCAGAGAACGTCGCCTCCAGCACATCACCGGCTTCCACAGGACCCACGCCTTCGGGCGTGCCGGTGTAGAGCAGGTCGCCCGGCTCCAGCGTGAACACCGAGGAGCAGTATGCAATCAGTTCCGCCACGGAAAAGATCATGTGCTCGGTGGAGCCGTGTTGGCGCGTCTCGCCGTTGACCGACACGCCAAGGGTGAGCTGCTGTGGATCGGCGACCTCCGAAGCGGGCACGATGGGTCCGAGCGGCGCGAACGTGTCGAATCCCTTCGCCACCGACCATGGATGCCGCCGCTCCTTGGCGCCCGCCTGAATGTCGCGCGCTGTCATGTCGAGTCCGATTGCGTAGCCCGCGACATGGTTGAGCGCATCTTCGGCAGCGATGTGCTTGCCGCCGGTGCCAATCACCGCCACCAGTTCCACCTCGTGGTGGACTTCCGACGACGCTTGGGGGATGCGGACGGCGTCGCCCGATCCGATAAGTGCCGTTGATGGCTTCAGGAAGACCATGGGCTGATCGGGCACATCGCTTTTCATTTCGGCGGCGTGCTTGGCGTAGTTGCGTCCGATGCAGAGCAGCTTACCGGGCGTGAGTTGGCGGCCATTCGGAAGAGACAGCTTCATAAGAAACACGAATCAGATGACAGGACAATAGCGAAACTTTGCGGGGAAACGACCGTGGTCAACGTCTGAACAAAATCGCTCACTCTCGCGGTGGTACTCAATCCAGCGCTCCAAAGCAGAGATCCCTATGTACGCTATTGTTGACGTGAAAGACAAACAATTCAAGGTGCGTGAAAACGACACCGTGTACGTCCCGTATCACGCAGATGCGGAGGCGGACGATACGCTCACCATTGACCGTGTGCTGTTGCTCTCCGATGGCGATGGCAACGTGACGGTCGGTACGCCCACCGTGGACGGGGTTACCGTTGACGCCAAAGTGCTTGAGCATGTGAAGGGCGACAAAGTGATCGTGTTCAAGAAGAAACGACGCAAGCGGTACCGCGTGAAAAGAGGTCACCGTCAGCAATATACGAAGATTCAGATTGAGGCGGTGCACACCGCATAGGCTCGCTGGGCGGGGCGGCTCTCTTGCGCCTGCGCTCGCAACCCCCACATTCGCTTGTAGCATAGACGACAGAGGCAGACATGGCTCACAAGAAAGGCATGGGGTCGACCAAAAACGGTCGCGACTCCAACCCCAAGTATCTCGGTGTTAAAACGTACGGCGGCGAATTTGTCAAAGCCGGTAGCATTATCGTGCGGCAGCGGGGTACGAAGTTTCACCCCGGCAAAAACGTAGGCCGTGGCGGCGACGACACGCTCTTTGCGAAGGAAACCGGCACGGTGCAGTTTGCCCGCAGCCGAGGCAACCGCCGCTACGTTCACATTGTGCCCGAGGAGGTGTAATACGCCCTCTTGGTACGACAACGACATGCACCGCCACCTGGCCCTAGGCCGAGTGGCGGTTTTTTTGTTGGGTCATCAATCAGGTGACGAGTCGCCAGGGAGATGATCCAGGTACAGGGACAGGTGTGTTTTGCATCCGGGGTTGAAATCCGCTCCACAGTGGGGGCATGCGTTATCGGCTGCAAGGTACTGCCGCCAGGTGAGCACCGTACGGCACGCGCCGCACAGCACTGCGCGCTCATCGAGATCCGCCTGCGCATCCCACTGCTGCGCAGAATGATCGGCGACGGCATCGTGACAGGCGTGGCACGGGTAGAACACCCCGCAGCACGGAAACTGGATTGCAATCACGTCGCGCTCGGTGGCGTAGTGGGCGCACCGCGTCTCCGGGTCTACCTCAACCCCGCGCAGGGGCACGGCGAAACGGGCGTCGGTGTCAGGGGGATGCGTGGTGCGGCGATTGGTTGGCACGGCCATTTGTAGCAAGGAGAATAATCGGCGAGGCATCGACAACCCACTTTCTCATGCGTCTCCAGAAGTGCTGGTGCGTGGAAGCGACGTGCCGAGAGCCTGCTGAATCTCATCCCTGATCTCTTCGGGAGTTGTCTGGACAGGGCTGACGCCATACCGTGCCA
>NZ_JAWOAR010000218.1:0-4088 GCF_046498435.1 Longimonas sp.
CAAATCATCAGGTATTTTTGCCGCCCACCACGGCCTGCAGTTGGGTCACCATGTGCTCTAGTTCCGCAGCCTGGGAGGAAAGCTGTTCGGCTGTACTGGCCGACTGCTCGGAATGGGCCGCGTTTTGCTGGTCGAGGCCGTCGGCGGCTTCGGGCACCGGGGCGGTGGTGGTCGTGTCGGGCACGGCCGTAGAGCGCGGATCAAAGGTTTGCGTAGAAGAGGCCATAAGCAGCCCTATACCAGGGGGATACGAAACCAGGATGCGTTATGCGCGCCGGTGCTGGGCGGCTTGCAAGGTGTTGCGCAGCAGCATGGCAATGGTCATGGGCCCTACGCCGCCGGGCACGGGCGTGATGGCGTGAGCCTTGGGAGCAACGGCCTCGTAATCGACATCGCCCACCAGGCGGTAGCCGCGCTCGCGCGAGTCGTCGTCCACCCGGTTGATGCCGACGTCGATCACGGTAACGCCCTCAGCCACCATGTCGGCAGTGATGAGTTTGGGCTGCCCCACAGCGGCCACCACGATGTCGGCCTCGCGGGTGTGCGCGGCCAGGTTGCGCGTGCGGCTGTGGCATACGGTAACGGTGGCGTTGGCGTCGCGCTGCATGAGGAGGGCCGCCAGCGGTTTGCCTACAATGTTGGAGCGGCCCACCACCACGGCGCGCTTGCCCGAAAGGTCGTCGAGGGCGCGCCTGAGGAGCACCATAATGCCCGATGGCGTGGCGGGCACAAACTGCGGCATGCCAATGAGGAGGCGTCCCAGGTTCTGCGGATGGAAGCCATCTACGTCTTTTGCCGGGTCGATGGCTTCGATGACGGCATGCTGGTCGATGTGATCGGGCAGGGGAAGCTGAACCAGGATGCCATCGACGGTGGCGTCGGCGTTGAGCGTGCCGATCAGCTCCAGCAGTTCGTGCTGCGAGATGCTGTCGGCGCGCCGGTGCACGGTCGATTCGATGCCGACCTCGGCAGCGGCTTTCTTCTTGCCACGCACATACGAGGCCGAGGCGGGATGATCGCCCACCAGCACCACCGCCAGCGCGGGTGGGTCGGCGTCTTGTGTAAAGGATTCGACAGCCTGGCGCGTTGCTGCACGGACCGATTCGGCCACCGCGCGTCCATCAAGGCGAGCGTCCACGAGATCAGAAGAAATAGATGAGACAAGTACGTGTGTTGCTTCTACAAGCAACCTGTGCCTCCAGTATAAAGCCAGACGGGCTGCAATACAACGCTTGGCCACCGGAATTATTGACAAAGGGCACCACGCTGTTGCATCTACAGAGGAACACGTCGAAAAAACGACAGGTTCAGCCTACGGTCTGTATTCTACGTAACCTATGCCTGCTATGAGCACCGCGTCGCGTCCAGTTGTCGTTATGAAGTTCGGCGGCACCGCCACAGGCTCTGTTGGGCGGATGCGCACGATTGGCGCGGTCGTTCAGCAGGCGCAGGCATCGGTCCGGCCCGTGCTCGTGGTGTCGGCTCTGTCGGGCGTAACGCGACGGCTTGATCGCGGACTGCAAGCGGTTGTGGCAGCGCGCGAGGCCTCTGATACAACAGCAGACGGTGTCATCGATACGTTTCTGGCGGATCTGAAGACGCGCCACCGCACACAGGCCCGCGAGGTGCTGCCCGAAGCATTGGCCTCGGACTACGAGACGGCGCTTCTGGAGCAGCTCGATGCCCTACGCATCCGCCTGAACACGGTAGTCGATACCGGATTTACCCCGGCCCTGCGCGATGCGGTACTGGCCACCGGCGAGCAGCTGTCGGTGCCGATGGTGGTTGCCACGCTGCGCGCTGCCGGACTCGACGCCACGGTGGGCGATGCCACCACGCTCATCGAGACCGACACCACCTACGGCGAGGCGAATGTGCATCTGGAGGCGTCCAGAACGCGCGTGACCGACTGGTTCGCGGCGCTGCCGGATGAGGTCGTGCCGGTTGTTGCTGGATTCGTGGGCGCGGATGCTAACGGCGTCACTACCACGCTCGGCTTTGAAGGCAGCGACTACACCGCGGCGCTTCTGGCGTCGTTTCTGCACGCCGACTCGCTCACGCGCTTCACCGACGTAGATGGCATCTACACCGCCGACCCCAACACCGACGCCGCCGCGCAGCGCCTGGATCGCCTTACGATGGAGCAGGCGTTTGCCTGGACCGAGTCGGGGCGGCTGGGCATGCATCCGAAAACACTGCGCCCGCTCGCCGAGCGCGCCATCCCCATGCAGGTGCGCAGCATCGACCGCCCTACCGCACCCGGCACGCAGATCGTGCCCGATGCCGCTGGAACGCCTGCCTTCTGGCCGCCGCTTGTGGCGTGATGGCGTGCGTATCACCCGTGTATGCTGACGTACCAGACCAAGATGAGGGGCCCAGGCCACCCGTGCAGTCCTGGAGACAACTGAACAGCATACAACCTTTAGGACAACCCACCAATCCGTCATCCCGGACTTGATCCGGGATCCACCCCTGGGTGACGAACATGCTGTTTATGCAGCGTCCGGTCCGTCTTTTTGTCTGATACGAACGGCCTGTACATGGCAGCTTGCGTTCCTCCTCCTACTATAGCGTCAACGGTCAATGTGTGGGTTACAACATGCCCCGTTTACATGATGTCATCTTGAGCGGAGCGGCTCCGCCAAGGAGACGCGGAGTCCTGACACGAGCGAAGCGACTGATGAACGCAGTGAATAAAGATCTCCCTGGAGGTTGGCAGGGCCTCCTGTCCATCTGGCGTTACCAGGCCCCGAGGAGATGGTTCGACTGCGCTCACCATGACAGGCTTCGTGGGAGGATGATTGCAGAGCAACCATCAAAATGAGGATTGACACAGCACTACTTTTGATCACAACATTCCCGTATTCGTTCTATGGCTCAGCCCGCTATCCGAGTTGGTATTTTAGGCGCTACCGGCGCCGTTGGACAAACCTTTGTGCGCCGCTTGGCGAATCATCCGTGGTTTTCAATTAACGCCCTGGCCGCCTCTGAACGGTCGGCGGGCCACTCCTATCGCGACGCCGCAAACTGGCTCAGCAGCCGCCCCATGCCCGAGGCGGTGGCCGACATGGAGGTCGTGCCCTGCACGCCCGACGCCGTCGACGCCGATCTCGTGTTCTCGGGACTCGACTCCTCGGTTGCAGGCGAGATTGAGGCCGACTTTGCCGAGGCGGGCTTTCCGGTGATCTCCAACGCCAAAAACTACCGGATGGCCCCCGACGTGCCGCTGCTCATCCCCGAAATAAACCCCGAGCACGCCGCGCTTATCGACGAGCAAACATGGTCGGGCGGCGGGTTCATCGTCACGAACCCGAACTGCTCCACCGTCGGACTCGTCTGCGCGCTGCGTCCGCTCGTCGAAGCATTTACCGTGGAGGCGGTGCAGGTCACTATGCTGCAGGCGCTCTCGGGCGCGGGCTATCCGGGCGTGGCCTCGCTGGATGCGCTGGGCAACGTGGTCCCGTACATCGGCGGCGAAGAAGACAAGCTCGACGAGGAGCCGCGCAAGATTCTGGGCACGTACGCCGACGGTTCCATCCAGGAAGCCGATCTTGCCGTCAGCGCCCAGTGTAACCGCGTCCCCGTACGCAACGGACACCTGGCCTGCGCCTCGGTCCGGTTTAGCGACGCCATCGGGCCCGACGCGGTTGAAGAAGCCTTCCGCACCTACGAAAGTCCCGTCGACGTAAGCGCACTGCCCTCCGCACCCGAGCGGCTCGTCGTCGTTGACAACGCCCCCGATGCACCACAGCCCCGCAAGCACGTCTACGCCGGGGATGGCATGACCGTCACTGTGGGGCGCATTCAGGCGTGCACCGTGAACCACGTCAAGTTTGTGGCGCTCTCGCACAACACCATTCGCGGCGCGGCGGGCGGAGCGGTCCTCAACGCCGAGCAGCTGGTGCACGAAGGCCGTCTTGAAAGTGGGCAGACGGTAGGGGGGCAGTTCCATGACAAAGGGGGTGGCCGGCCCCTGTATGAGCGTGGACCGAAGCAGCTTTGCCACCAGCAGGGCTGCCATCCAGGAGATCAGGGTGATGATAAGCATGACCCGGGCCTGGTTCTCACTGAAAAATGCGGCCACCAGA
>NZ_JAWOAR010000222.1:0-7272 GCF_046498435.1 Longimonas sp.
CAGAACGAACTGCGCCTGAGTGTCATGATGTGGGGACCGCCCGGCATCGGAAAGTCCAGCATCGTTGCGCAGTTGGCCGCCGATTCCGACATGCAACTCATCGACCTGCGCCTGAGCCAGCTTGCGCCCTCGGATCTGCGTGGACTGCCGGTGCCTCAGCCCGATGACAACATCGCCACGTGGTATCCGCCTGAGTTTCTTCCGCAGTCGGGCCGTGGCATCCTCTTTCTAGATGAGCTCAATATGGCCGCCCCCGCGGTCCAGGGCATTGCCCAACAGCTCATTCTGGACCGCAAGGTCGGCACCTACACGGTGCCCGAGGGATGGTTTATCTGGTCGGCGGGCAATCGGAAAGAGGATCGGGCCGCGGTCTACGAGATGCCCGCGCCGCTGGCCAACCGGTTTGTGCATCTGAAGGTAGACCCCGACTACGATTCGTTTCAGACCTACGCCGCACAGCACAACCTGCATGAGCAGATTCAGGCGTTCCTGGCGTTTCGCCCTGAGCTGCTGTTCAAGATGGATGCGCATGCGTCTGCCTGGCCCTCGCCCCGGTCCTGGGAGATGGCGTCTAACCTGCATGCGGCTGGACTCGACGTCGCAGCGGCCGTAGGCGACGGGGCCGCTGGCGAGTTCTACGCGTACCTGGATGTCTACACCGACCTGCCCGATCTGGAGGCGGTGCTCGCTGGCAACGGATCCGACATCGCGTTCCCCGAAGAGGCGTCTCGGCGCTACGCCACCACCATTGGGCTGGGCGTGCGGGCCGACACCGCACCGGATGCCTATCACGCCAGCCGGTGGCTCCTAAGCCATGCCCCCAACGAGTACACGCAGCTGTTCTTCAGCCAGACGGTGGAGCATTTACGCGATACCGGACAGCTTGGCGCATTCGTGGGCCGCGTTAGCAACGACGACCGCTTCGTGCCCTTTCTCGACCAGATGCAAGCGGTGGCCGCAACCTGTGCCTGACGGCAGCCCCCGTGCAACATACACCGGCGTCCTCAACACATCCCCTCTGCGCTATGCCCGCCCTGTCTGCCTCGCTTCAGCAGCGCATCAGCAACGCCCGCATTGCCATACGAAGCCGGTCGCCGTTTTTTGGCACGCTGCTGCTTGAGGCGCCCATCCGTCCAGATCCCACCGTTCCTCTTGCGGCCACGGATGGCAGCGCGCTCCTGCTCAACCCCGACCCCGTTGCGGCGCTTTCGCAGGAAGCGTTTATGGGACTGCTCGTTCACGAGGTGCTGCACATCGCGCTGTGCCACTTGCCCCGGCGCGGTGAGCGCGACCGCACGCAATGGAATATCGCTGCCGACATGGTCGTGAACGATATCGTGGATAAACAGGGCTTTGCCTTACCCGAAGGCGGCGTCCACCTCCCCGACGACCGCCCGGCGTGGCAGACGCTCAGCGTAGAGGAGATCTACGCATGCCTCCAGCGCGAAGCGGCTTCGACGTCTTCCATGGCAGTTGCCTCTCCGGGAATTGCGTCCGGCACAGCATCATCTTCGGATCCCCTTCCATCGCTTCCCAGGCAGTGGCGCGACCTGGATGCAGATGCACCGCCTGATGCACCGCCCACATCTTCCGAGGCTGCGTCGGTGCAGAGCCACTGGCGGCAGGTCGTGCGCCGGGCCGCCGAAATGCAGCGCATGAAAACGCCCGGAGATCTACCCGCTGGATTGCAACGCTGTGTGGAGGCCGCCACGGAGCCTCG
The DNA here is from genome assembly GCF_046498435.1 of Longimonas sp. NCBI lineage: Bacteria > Pseudomonadati > Rhodothermota > Rhodothermia > Rhodothermales > Salisaetaceae > Longimonas > Longimonas sp. Next base: position 1,721 of record NZ_JAWOAR010000222.1, read on the forward strand.
CATCAACTGGCAGGATATGCTGTGGCGGTTTCTGGTGCGCACCCCCGTGGACTTCGACCACTTCGACCGGCGCCAGATTCACCGCGGGCTCTATCTCAAAACCCTCACCACGAAAGCCCTTCAGGTCTATATCGGCGTTGATACGAGCGGCTCCATTTCGAACGCTGACTTGGGGCGCTTTATGGGGGAGGTCCATCACATTATACGGAGCTACCCGCACATCCAGGGGCAGTTGTATTATATGGATGCGGACGTCTACGGCCCCTACGAATTGTCGTCGCATACCAATCTGGCAGATCTGCCGCCGCCCCAAGGCGGGGGCGGCACCTCGTTTGTCCCGCTGTTTGACGCCATAGCGGCTGAACAAGACATGATGGCCCGTTCGCCGGTGCTGGTCTGCTTCACCGACGGATACGGCACGTTTCCCGACGATCCGCCGCCCTATCCGGTGCTCTGGGTTCACCAGCCTGGACAGCGCGCCGCCGACTTTCCGTTTGGTAACGCTATCCCGTTCATCACCCCAACAGCCTGATCCCGCAATGACCTGATCCCCTATTCTCCTATGTCAATATCAACAGTTGACTTCATCGAAGACCGCATGGCCGTGGCCACCGACGCCACAGCGGATCCTGAAGACCTGCGCACCCTGTCGCGTGACATGAATCCGCGGGTGCGTAAGCAGGTGGCATGCAACCCTGGCACGCCGCCCGATGCACTGATGCAGCTTGCCGTTGACTACCCGGCTCGCGTACTCAACAACCCAGCAATGCAAGTGCATATCGCTGCCGATCCGGCCCTGCTGGACACCTTGCCGTATGATGCCATCGATCCCCTGCTGCAGGAAAAAGCGCTGCCTGCCAGTTGGATCCTGGTGATCATGCGCTACGATTACCTCTCGCACGAGACGCGCCTGCTCGTGGCACGTCATCCGAACACACCGGCTACAGCGCTTCGCCGTATTGCGGATTCCAGCACTCAGCGCCAAGGCGAGCTTGTTTGCACCCTGGCCATGCATCCCGCCTGCCCCGCTGACGTGCTGAAGGCGTTAGCTACGCACGAAGATGCCTCGGTCCGGGCTGCGGTGGCTCGCCATGCTTCCACACCAGCATCTTGCCTACCGCAACTGCTGGGCGATGCCGATGCTGACGTGCGTCGGGCGGTACAGGCGCACCCCGAGGCTCCATCCGATCTAATCGCGCTCGTGCAACGCTCCGGAGTCGATCCGGCATATCCACCGGCTGGCACGTCGCCCAAGCCGCTCACAAAAGCCGAACAGCAGCGTCTGTTCGCGGCAGGCCCCTATATCCGCGAGCGTCTTGCGCAGGCGTCGAGCACCCATCCTGCGGTGTTGACCCAGCTGACGCAGGACGAGAGCCGTTCGGTGCAGTGCGCTGCAGCACGCAATTCAAACACGCCCTTGTTCGCCCTGCGTCGCCTTGTGAGTGCATCGGGTTTTGCTGTTAAGCAGGCTGTATTTAGCAATCCGAAAGCGCGTCGGCACTTTGCAGAGCTCATGCGATAACCATTGCGTGCGCAGACGAACCCCGCTCCGTCCGCGAACTGAACGAATGCTACGCCGGTATCGCATAGCACCAACCCACCAGCACAGGCGGACGCGCATCGAGTGTGCGATGGGTGTCTATAGCTACGTGGCGGTGTCCCATCTGCACATCTTCTGCTTCCGTCATTGGCGGGCCGTGATGCTGGACGCAGCCTTTGAGTCGCTCTTCCTCTTGATCAGCGCGCGTCCGTCGTGCCGATGCGAGTTGCTCTTCAATCATCGGTACCTGCTCGTGGAGAGCCGCCTCGGCACGCGCCTGTAACACCGTGCGCTGCGCACGCAACGGGCCAACCGCCGGGTGGTCGCTGGAGGCCTCTGTACCGGCCTGCAACACGCGCTCGCCACGCGTTGAACCGGGGGCCCTACCATCCGCAGGCACGTGCAGTGGATACAGCGTTTCGTGGACGATGTGTCCGTTGCCGTCCTCAAACACCAGCCGATACACAAATGTGATGCCGGGCGTACTTAGAAACGCCGCCTGCTTTTGGCCTACTGGCGAACTGAGCATCTCGCTCTTCAGAACACGCTCTGCCGCCGTCTCCATGAGCGGATGGCCCGGCCCCAAATACTCGACCTCTTCGGTGCGTGCTGTGTCGGGATCGAAGGCATACCGCGTCGCCTCCCCCTCTGCATACAGTGAAATCGCGTACGTGCCGTCGCCATGAGACGTCCATGTCCCGCCATTGCGACCAATACATGCCGCGACCAGCGCTGCCCGCTCATCAAACGCTCCATACATCCGCTCAGCGGCGGCCACCATCGACTCCACCTGACGTGTGTCCCTTGCATCAAAGGAGGTGCATGTTAAGAAATCAGATTCTTGCCACATCTGTAGCTGTTCAATGCAGGCATCCAGATCGGCCTGTAGCCCCTGCAACACCTGATCTGCAGGCAAATCGTTGCGAACGGCATCCATAACCGTCCTCTTTGCGTCCAGGCTATCGAAGACGCCATCTACCGTAGAATCTGCCGTGGCGACTTCATACAGCGGATGCACGTGTTCATACATTGTAGCAACGAGCTGCCCCTCGCGTGTGCCGGGTAGGTGCAGGTTGTGCCAGGTGAGTTCGCTGCGGCTCATCATCTGCTGCATCGTGCACATCCGGTGCTGTGTGTGGGGCGGATGCCACGCAAGATCAAAATTGATGACATGCGTCGTTTCAGCCTGTATGTGGTCCAATCCCATGGCTCCCCCCCAGGAGGTGACGAGCACGGCGGCCTCTCGGGCGTTCAGGGCCGCCTGCACCTTGGCACGGGCCTCCTCATCGTAAAACGTGTCATGCACCACAACCCGCTCGTGCCACGACGCATCCGCGGATGCAGCCTGCATCGCGCGCATGGTGCTGGGCTGGCGGGCCAAGACGATGATCGACGCATCCGGCGTTTCCTCACGAATCTCGTCGATCACGTTGCGCGTGACTCTGGTCTTGGCGTGGGGATTGAGCGCCTGCGCCTGCTCCACAAGCGCTACGATCCGGTTCAACTCATCATCGAGCATGACATCGGAGTGCGCATCAGCGACCGCACGTAGCTCGTCCTGTGCCTGCGTGCGCTTTTCCTCAGAGAGGTCTTCTGACCGCCTATCGCCCGCAAGGAGCGCCTCGGCCTCCTCAGAAAAGGCAACGCCCCGGCCCACCCTAATCACGTCAACGCGTTCCTGTAGCGCCTTAACAAAAGCCATTGGATGCTCCAGCAGCGCGCCCGTCATGCCCTCTGTGAAAGTTCGTGCTGTGTAGTCGATATCCTTCTCCAGCACGGGATATACATCAGAGATGTACGTAGTGGCCGCCCTATGAAATGCCTGCTCGGCCTCTGACAACTCAACGGCATGCCGGACCATCGCAGGCTGCGCCGATTCCACGCCTGCCACGGTAGCGGGGCTGCGCCGCACGATCCGATGCAGCACACCCCGGGAGCCGGACTTGCGGTGTGCCAATACGCTGAGTGGATCCAGCAGCTCGATCAGGTCCCAGAATGCTTCGAGCCCTTCGCGATGCGGCTGCTCACAGCAGAAGATCCGCGCAGTGGCCTGCTGCACCGCCTCAGCGGCACGCGCCGCCTGGGAATCGGCCACCGTGCGCCCCTGGAACAGCTTCAGTGCATCCTCTACGATCACCACGTCCCACGGCTGGCACGCCAGGTTGCGCCCTTGCTTCCCGTACCGTAGCACACTTTTGGGCACTACCACCCGTTGCCTGGGCCGACTCCACAGATTGGTATCCGGGTCCTGCCGCAGGCGCTGCTCCTCGATCCACGAATGATCGGCCCCCTCCATATCCAGCCCAAAGTCGTGATGCATCGTGCGCACCCATCTGGCCTCCTCATTGTATCCTCCGGCTGGAATAACCAGCACCCGGTCGGCCTGTCCACGCAGTGCCAGCTCCTTCAGCAGCGCCATCGCCTGCGTACGCCGCCCCAGATCGCCGTCATCGGCCAGCAGCACGCGGGGCGGGATGCCCTGGAGCGCCTGCTGCACCGCCGCCCACTGATGCGGCTCCACCTTGGCGCGAACGTGGGCCGCACTCAGCAGCGTCTGGTCGTGCCGCCGGATGCGCAACCGTTCAGCCAGCAGATGACGATCAAACGAGGAAAGCGAGGGAAGAGACGAAGTAGAATCAGACATGGCTCAGAACCGGTCAGTGAAACAGAACGCGCGGTATTCGTCTGCTCCTACACGCCCACGCTTTCGTCCCGGACAGAAGGTGTCCGATCATTCCATGCAGTGGTTTAGGGGGAAAACGAAGCCTGTTCGCTTCGAGCAGCTTTCTGCCATCGATGCAGGAACGTTCGCCTCCCGATCCCTGTGTGGCCCGCGCGAAAATAACGCACCGATACCGCGTCCATCGCTCGCGGGGCAGGGAAGGGGTTGCTCAAGCAGAGAGATGAAAAGGCGCTGCACTGATCCGAACCTCCAGCATCCGATGCTACAGTTTTAATCGCGCCTGTCAATGACGGTGAGTCCCGAATCAAACGAACCAGGTGGCTCTGGCTCGGCCTCCCACCCGCTCACGGTCTTGATCGAATGAGGTCGCGCCGTTGAACATGTCATCGACATTCACCGAGTCCGGAATGGCCCAGTCGCCGACCGGCTGGTTAAATGACCGAGCACCTTTGAACATCTTCTCCATCGTCCACAGATCCTCGTAGAAGGTCCAATCCCCGATGGGCTGATTGAAGGCCCGAGCGCCCTGAAACATGTGCGACACGTCCTGCGCGCACATCAAGTCCCACCCGGACATAGAGCCGTTGAACGTCCGAGCATCTGCGAGAAACCAGCTAAAATACTGCACCAGCCGCACATTCCACCGGTCCAGATCCTGATTAAACGCTTTTGCTTTTCTAAATACCCCCTCCATGTGCTGGACTTGCGATACATCCCAGTCGTTCACTGGCTGATTGAAGGAGGAGGCCCGGTTGAACATCCCATCCATCCTGTTGACGCGCGACATATTCCACGAACCCACCGCACCATTAAACGCCTCTGCCCCCGAAAACATCGACGTCATATCGCGAACGTCGTGGGTGTCCCACGTGTCCAGGTCCTGGTTGAACGAGCGGGCATCCTTGAACATCGACTCCATGCTTCGGATGGTGCTCACATCCCAGTGGTTGAGCGGTGCATTGAAGGCATGCGCCCCCTGAAACATCGCTGTGGTATCGACGGCCAACGAAAGGTCGGGCGCATCCGTCGCAGATAGCTGCATGTTGTGCGCCCCCTGAAACGCACACAGCATACTCCGCCACTTCGTGTGGCCCCACTGCTCGATCTCCAGTAGCTTATCGGCATCGGCATAATTGTCGAGACAGATCTGCTTGATGCCGCCCGTGATCGCTCGCCCGCTGCCATGGTGACGTTCATGTCGCCGTGATATCCGTCCTTCTTGACCGCGATATCCACCGCCAGAATGTCGCCGGGCTGCAGTTCCCGATCTCCGGGAATGCCGTGCACCACTTCATCGTTGACCGAGATGCATACGCTGCCCGGGTACGG
>NZ_JAWOAR010000231.1:0-9244 GCF_046498435.1 Longimonas sp.
TGGGGCATTGCGTATAACACAACGTTCAGCACTACGTACCAATGTGTCATCCCGGACAAGGTGCCCCTGGCACCGCTGATCCGGGATCCATCCTTCGGGAAGGCGGCTCCATGTGTTTGTTCAGGAGCCCGTCATTTTGCGTCGGGTACCGTGAAAACGTGAACAGGTCAGTTGTTAAATATCTGCATGACGATTCTGCGCAGATGGTATAAGCAGCCCTGGCGACGGGGATGTTCAATACACACCGGATCTACCTGTTCTCGATCTATCTGTTCGGATTGATTTCCCGTTCTGCCTTCCTCCCAAAGCTATAATCAGCGTCTCAACCAGCTGAATACAGTATTTCTCATCCCCAGCGGAAATGACCTTCAGGCGCGTCGTCGCGGGCTGCCTGTCATCAAGGGAGACCTCTTCTGTGGAGTTCAGCACCCCTTCAGTGGGACCCTCGCGTTCTACTCTTCGTTTTTTTGATAAACTGTCTACTCTGCCCCACAGTCATCTCCTTTCTGTACATGTCTTCGTCTCCACGCGATCTGTTTGATTCCGCCTCGTCTAACTCGGAGCCTACATGGCCTGCCCCGCATCGATTTGCGCTCAACGAAACAGAACGCACCGTAGGCACCCGGTTAGACGACCTGTTTGCCGCTTCGGAGCAGGTGCTTTTCCTGACGGGATACACCTCGCTGGCCCACCTGGCCCGTTTCTTTAGCAGGCACGACGTTGGGGAACGCACCATCGAGATTGTGTTGGGCAATCAGCCTACGCCAGATACGCGCGGCACCTTCGTTGACACACTCCCCGTGGACGAACAGGCACGCGCTTTTTGGATGGAACGGGGCATCTCGGTGCTCAGCGGGCGCGGCATCACCCGGCTCATCGCAGCCATCGACACAGGACACGTCCGGTTCTACGAGTCTCGCGATCTACACGCAAAGATTTATATCGGCGATACAGAAGCACTTATCGGGTCCAGCAACTTTTCGCAGATGGGGCTTCACCGCCAGCGCGAGGCCAACGTGCGCTTCGCAGCAGACACGCACGATTACCGGTATTTACGCGCCATCGCCGAGCGGTTTCGCGACGATGCCACCGATTGTAGCGCGTCGATACGCGCGCTTTTGCATGATCTGCTTCAATTTGTAACGTGGCCCGAAGCGCTTGCCCGAGGCGCAGCCGAGCTCCTCGAAGGCGAATGGATCACACGCTACCCCGACATTGCTCGCCTACTGCGCAACCAGTCGCTTTGGCCGCACCAGGAGCAGGCCATTGCACAAGGGCTCTGGATTTTGGACACGCGCGGCAGTGTGCTCGTGGCCGATGCCACCGGATCTGGGAAAACACGGTTAGGTACACATCTGCTCTACAGCCTCATGAATCGCTTGTGGGCTCGCGGGCAAGGGCCCCGCACAAACACCACCGTGGTGTGCCCGCCCCAAGTCGTCGACAACTGGTCATTGGAGATGCACAGCGTTCCCGGTCAACAATCACTCAACGCCATCTCCCACGGCCTGCTCTCGCAGGGCGCACATCGCGACCGGCTCGCCACGCGTATCCAGCAGACTAATATTCTCTTCCTGGATGAGGCGCACAATTACCTCGCCACCAACTCAAAACGCAGCAAAATTATTGCGTCCAGCGTGGCCGACTACACCGGACTGCTTACCGCCACGCCGCTTAACCGAGGTCCCAAGGATCTCTTGCGGATGATTGAATTGATGGGGCTCGACACCCTCTCCGACGACGAATTCGATACATACAAGACACTTGCCCATCAGCCTGGACGCCTTGAACCAGCACAGATCGACGATCTGCGGTCTATTGTTGGACAGTACACCATTCGCCGCACGAAACGCGATCTAAACCGCTTTGTGGAGCGCAACCCGGAAGGCTACCGCGATGCAAACGGACGCCTCTGCCAATATCCTGAGCATCGCTGCAAAACCTACCCGACTGGCGAGACCCATACCGACCGCGACCTGGCTGTACAGATTGCCGACTATGCCAGGCGATTACGTGGGCTGCAATGGATCTACTTAACGCCTCCCAAATCCATTCGCGGCCCCCTCGATAAGGAAGAGCAGTTCTTCGAGCAGATGTGCAACGCCGCTCGTGGACTCGTTGGGTACTTTGTACGAAGCGCCATGCAATCGTCCCGAGCCGCCCTGCTTGAAATGATCCATGGCACCGAAGAAGCGGCCTCTATGTTGGACTTTCCACCTGGCCGTAAGACCGAAAGTGGGGACTTCTTAACTTCGCTGGACGCACTTCGTCAAGAGCCTCCAACTGCAAAAAATGCGCTTTCCATCTCTCTTCCTGCATGGCTTACCACCGACTTTGACGAGACGGTTGACCGCGAGCAATCGCTGCTTCGTAAAATCAGTGAATGTGCACGCCAGATGTCTGCGGCTCGCACCGAAGCGCGCATTCGCCAGATCCGCTCTGTACAGCAGGAGCATCCCGTTCTCTTGGTGTTCGATTCGCGTCCGCTTACGCTTCGGCACCTACACCATGCGTTGCAGCACGCCAGTCATTCCACCGAGATTGTTGTTGCCGACGGCTCGCTAACAAATGCCCAGCGGCGTGCCCTTACCGAGCGGCTGGGTCTCGACGGATCCGCAACACGCCTCCTTGTCCTGTGCAGCGACGCTATGAGCGAAGGACTCAACCTGCAGCGAGCCTCGGCTGTAATTTTGCTCGATACGCCCAGCGTCATTCGCATTGCCGAACAGCGCGTAGGACGCGTTGACCGCATGAACAGCCCGCACGACGCCATCGAGGTACACTGGCCCGATAACAGTCCCCCGTTCCGCACGCAAACACGCGACCTTCTCATTGAGCGGCATCGTGCTACGCACAACTTGCTCGGCTCAAACATCACGCTGCCCAATACCATGGTCGATACCTTCGACGACCTGGCCACGGAAGACGATCAGGATGTGGATGCAGATGCCCTGATCGAAGAGTACTTTGACCACCGTGAGCACGAGGGAGCCGCCCCGCTTAACGACGCATTTCAACCTGTGCGGGCCCTCGTCACCGACTCCCCCGATGCAGAGGCTCCCCCACTCATCTCCCCTCCCGTGTATGAGCAGGTGGCCGAGCTCTCGGCCTCCGCCTGGAGCCGTGTAAGCGTGGTACGCGGCGATGCGCCATGGGGATTTTTCTGCATTCGTGCTACGTCCGAGCGTGCACCGCGTTGGGTGTTCATGCACGAGAAGCGCTCCGCCCCCGGCACCCTGTCGCTGCACGCAACTCCATGGACGTGTCTTACGCATCTCGATGCCATTGCTACCCAACTCCGCACCCGCCTCCCTCACGTTGAGTCGCTGAATGCCGACACTGCGTTTGCGAACTGGGAGCCTGTTGAGAAAGCCCTCACTTCTATGATGAAGGCCCTCCGTCATCATGAGCGCGACTTACTCTCACACAAAGCCCGCCACGCGCTCACTCTGCTCAACGACGTGTGCACGCACTATCAGAGCACTACCTCGGACCCTGACCGCAAGCGATACTGTAACTTCGTGCTCTCTCATTTACGCGGCACGGCAGAAGACACGGCCAACATCAGTGCACTGGCCGATGCCTGGCTTCGCCTTGTGCAGCCCCGCTACGTGGAGTGGCGCCGCACACAGTCGGGCATTGTCCGCCTGCAAGACATGCTCCCATCGCTCGTTGAAACCCCGATTCCCACGAGCGACCTTCGCGAATTGGCCCATGCACTGGTCCCCGAACCGCACTTCGACCAGCGCCTGGCAGCCGCGATTATCGCTCTGGCTCCTGCCATCGCTTAACAGTCTACTGTTTATTTGTTTTCTTTTGCAATAACGGCTCCCCGTGCCCAAGTCCGCGGGAATCTGTGGAGGAACACAGACACTGTGGAAACTTGCTCCCGCTTCTCCTTTTCCACAGCATAAGTTGTTGGTTGTTATCAGTTGGTTTTCATCATCGGTCTCCGTGCGTCTCTATGGCAATTGTTGGCATTGATCTGGGCACCACCACATCCGAGATCGCAATCTTCGATGAGAAGGAGGGACCCCGCATCCTCAAAGATGCACGCGGCCACGAAATCGTCGATTCCTACTTCGGGTTCGACCAGAAGACCAACCAGCCTGTCGTAGGCGAAGGCGTGAAGTCCATCGCGCAGTCTGATCCCGAGCTCGTCGTGGAGCAGGTAAAACGCTACATGCGCGAGGACGTGGAGTTCACCGTGGGCAATCAGCAGTTTACGCCTGCCGAGGTGTCGGCGCAGATCCTTACGCATCTCAAAAAGAGCGCTGAGCAGCAGCTGGGGGAAACGGTAGATCGATGCGTGATTACGGTGCCTGCCAACTTCCCCGATCCCGCCCGACGCGCCACCAAACAGGCCGGCGAGATTGCTGGGATGCGCGTGGAACGCATCATCAACGAGCCCACCGCCGCCGCGCTCTCGTATAGCTACGAGGAAGACCTCGGCAACGAAACCCTGCTCGTGTACGACTTCGGCGGCGGCACCTTCGACGTGTCGATTGTGGAATACAAAGGCACCGTCATCGACGTGAAAGCCTCCTCGGGCGATACGGACCTTGGCGGCAAGGACTTCGACCAGGCGCTTGTGGCGCACGTGGCGTCGAAGTTTGAAGAGGAGCACAACGTCTCCATTTCCAAAGATTCGGGCAACTATTACCGCCTCCTCTTTGCATGCGAAGCGGTCAAAAAAGACCTGAGCGTGAGCACACACGCTACCGTTAACATTCCGTACTTTATGGTGAAAGACGGCGAGCCCATCAACTTGCAGGTGGATGTGCGGCGCGAAACCTTCGAGGAGCTAATCCGCCCGATGGTGCAGCAGACCGAAGCCGCCATTGATAAGGCGCTCTATGATGCCGAAATGACGCACGCCGACATCGACCGGGTGCTCATGGTAGGCGGAAGCAGCCGCATCCCGTTTGTGCAGCAGTTTGTGGAAAACGTGATGGGCCTGGTGCCCCACAAGCAGATCGACCCCGACAAGGCCATTGCTCTGGGCGCTGCGGTGCAAACGGCGATGCTCGACGGCACCACCGATCGCACCATCCAGGACGTGTGCCCGCTCTCACTCGGCACCGTGGTCGTCCGCCGCGACTACGGACAGCTCGTCGACGGACAGTACTCCGAGATCATTCCTACCAACAGCAAGGTCTCACAGGAATACACACGCGAATATACCACTGCGGTAAAAGGCCAAGAATCCATTACGCTGGCGGTGTATCAGCGGGATTCGCAGTCGGACTCGTTCCAGGCCGAGGTCAACGAGCGGCCCAACGAAGCCGAGGGCTTTACCCGCCTCGACCGCCGCACCATCGACATCCCACCGGAGGCCGACAGCGACGACATCGAGGTGACGTATGTCTACAACCCCGACGGCATGCTCGACATTTCGGTGACGTTTCCCGGCACCGACATTGAGCACACGTTTCAAGCCCATGCTGGGCTCGACGAGGCCGCCATTGCTCAGTCGCGCAAAAAGGTGGAAGCCACGTACGCTGCTTCGGCATCTGCCGACTCAGGCTCCGATGCCCAGACCGACTGGGACGATGTGGACTGGCTGAGCGACCTCGACATGGCCGAAGAATCGTCCTCGACTACACCCGATCCGTCTTCATCCGGCTCCACTTCGTGGCCGTCGTCTGCCGATCAACATGATACAAGCCCGTCCTCCGCATCGAGCCCCGACGCCGACGCCGCCTGGAAGAACTCGGATTACTTTGCGGATGTGAAGTCGCTTCTCGACATGGCTGAAGCAGAGCTTGACGGGGGGCACTTGCATCCCAATGAAAAGGACAAGCTACGCGGGCTTATCAGCAAAATGAAGAACGCGCTCGTCGACAACGACGAAGACCGCGTGTATGACCTCGAAGGACGTATTATGGATATCGTGCTCGGGCTCTCGTAGTGCTCTGTCACACCTGAATGTTAGGGGGCGGAGACTGTGCCAAACTCTGTGTTCCCCTAAAATCTGTGTCCCCCCAAAACCTGTCATGGTGAGCACGCGACGCACCGACAGCTGTCGGCAGAGGGATGACGTGCCGGGGGCGTGGGAATGCCGGTTCTGTGAAGGCTCGCTCAGGTTTTGTCGTGTACTGTGAGGCAGAACACCTCTACGTGAGGCTGTGTTGCCTTGTCATCGAATTCCCGTGGGAGCACTCGGGAGACCGCTCCGTGTATAGCCGCTTCCCGCGGCTCAAGGGGGATTTGCCTCAATGGATGATACCACATCCGGTTGCAGGATTGCGGTACCTCTCCATACCTCCATACATCAACAGAGCCTGCGGAGTGGGTAGGAGTTCCATCAAGCAAGCTGCGGTCTTCAGCGTCACCTCAACGCATCATTCCTGTAACGCATCATTCCTGTAGAGCCAGGGATGAGTTTCTGCCCTCCGTATCGGGCAACTCCTCCAGCGCATCCAGCACGATCTGGGGCGTGAGCACTTCGGGCAGCACCACTGGGTCGCTGCCGTCGCCCGGGTAGAGCACGTAGAGCGGTACGCCGCTGCGGTCGAACTCGGCCAGCGCCTGGGTGATTTCGTCGTCGCGGTTGGTCCAGTCGGCACGCACCAGTGTCACGTCCTTGTCATCAAACGCCTGTTGCACGGACTCGGCATTGAGCGTGGTGCGCTTGTTCACCTGACAGGTGAGGCACCACGCCGCCGTAAAGTCAATAAATACAGGCGTGCCGTCGGTGCGCAGGGCATCCACCTGCTCGGTTGAGAACGACTGCCAGCTGGTTTCGGCAGCGCCGGTTTCGGAGGAAGGGGCGGGTGCGCCTGTGCTTGCGCCGAGGATGGCCATGCTTAGTGCGCCCACCACGACGGTCGTGACCACCGCACGCGAGGCCATCCAGGTGCGGCCTTCCACCTGCATCGCGGGCCAGCGGCCCAGCACCCAGCCGGCCAGCCCCAGCAGCAAGAACGCACCCAGCAAGAGCGCCACCCCGTCGATGCTCACCTGCTGCCCAAAGACCCACACGAGCCAGAGGGCGGTGGCGAACATCGGGAAGGCCAGCAGCTGCTTCATCGTCTCCATCCACGGACCCGGTTTGGGCAGGCGGTTCAACAGCGCCGGGACCGACGACAGCACCACGTAGGGCGCGGCCATGCCCACTCCGAGCGCCGTAAAGATGCTCATCGCCTCCACCGCCGACATCGTGAGCGCCACGCCCAGCGCCGCGCCCATAAGCGGAGCGGTGCACGGCGTAGCCACAATGGTCGCCAGCACGCCCGTCAGGAACGACTCGCCATAGCCCGAGGCCTTCTGCTGGACCGTGCTGCCCACCGAGGTCAAGTTCATTCCGATCTCAAACAGCCCCGACAGGTTCAGCCCGATGCCCACAAAGAGCAGCGCCATCAGCGCGATGAAACCGGGCGATTGCAGCTGGAAGCCCCAGCCAATCTGCTCACCGGCCGCGCGCAGCGCCAGCAGAAGCCCTGCCAGCACCCAGAACGACACCAGCACACCCGCCGCAAAGAGTCCGCCGTGGCGACGCATGATGCGGGGCTGCTCGCCTGCCTTTTTGGCGAAGCCCAGGATCTTCAGCGAGATGACGGGAAAGACGCACGGCATCAAGTTCAGGAGCAACCCGCCGATGAAGGCAAAGCCCAGCGCGCCCCAGAGCGACAGGCTCGTGCTCGACGCGCCCGTTCCGGCTTCGGACAAGGCCGACAGATCGCCGGTGAACTCGCCTTCAATCGGTGCATCCACAGCCAGGGCGGGATGCGGGCGGTCCGACGTGCTCCACGAGAAGCCATCCGGACCCAGCAGCACGCCGCGCAAGGACTCGGTGGAGCCGTCGGCGTATTCGGAGGCTTGCAGCGCCAGGTAGCGCGTGTCGCCATCGTGCATGACGGGCTGCGGCGCGGTGTTCGAGATGGTGCGCTTCTCGCCGGGGATGAAGCGCATGCCCTCGTCAGGGAGGTCGTCGCCCTCAAGTTCCAGCACGAAGCTGCCATCGCTGCGGTATGCCTGCACAGACACGCCCTCTGCCGGACGCGGATGCTGAGCGCGTGCTTGTGCGAATGCATCGTCCCACTCGGCATCAGGCGTCGCTTCCCCATCCACCAAAAGCGTGGTTTCGAGATCGGCGTGCGCGGGCAGACAGATGTCCTCGCAGATGAGCCAGTCACCGCGTCCAGCAAGCGTGACCTCGGTGCCGGGCTCCAGGTCATCTGGCGGCGTGATCTCCACCATCAGCATGGTCTCATCCGAGTAGCCGTAGGTGACGAGCGGGCCTTCCTCTTTCACCGTAGGATGTGGCCACTGGATCTCGCCCGCCGAGAAGCCCTCGGGCAGGGTCCAGTCGATGCTGCTGGCCATGCCCGAGTCGCCAGCGTTCTTCCAGTAGCTGTGCCAGCCGTCGTCCATCTGCAGATGCATAGCCACGGTAAACGGCTCGCCGGGCGCAATCGTCTCCACCTCGCTCACGAGCGTGGCCTCGCTGTGCGGACTGGGATCGTCGCTCGGCTGTGCGGTGGCGGATGCCCAAGGCGTTAGCATCCACAGGAGCAGCAGCACGCCAAATCCGACGGTGCGATGCAGAGGAGACACATGGTTCTGTTTCATGGGGATACGCAGCTTTGGAGCAGTACCGGTTGGGCGTCTCATTACGATGCACTGGCGCTTCGGTTCAGGGCCGTGTCGTGGCTGCACGGCGTGTGTGCATGAACCGACGTTCATCGCATCGGCGATGTTCACATCAAGGGGATGGGGTGCTCGAAACGGGGGGCGGGGCGAAAGCCCGAGTACTCCTGGAGGGCAATCTTTGCCTGTCTGTTGTTTGCTTGTTGCTCTGCTGTGGAATAAGTAAGGAGCGGAGACATCTCAACACCGTTCTAAAACGGAAACGGGAATGAATGGAACGGCTCTGGACCATGTATTATAAATACTATTATTAAACCAATTATACTCATTATTATGCCGACAAAGGAGCAGCCATACCTAAATATTCGCGACTTAGCCACGGTGTTACTCTCATCAGGTAAAACTCTGATTTCTCCGGCAATAGCTCGCCTTCGCGGAGGCTTAGTGCAGACTCAACGGATCATTTTGGGATTGCACCAATGAAAAGTTTTGTCCTGTTCGTGGAATAAACGCGATTGACGCCATGCGACCTCCGCTGTTTGTTCGCTCCCTGACCGACTCTGAGCAAGATGAGTTGGAGAAGGCTCTTCGGTCGGAAGAGGCTTTTACGCTGCGCCGTGTCCAGATCGTGCGTCTTTCTGATCGCATCACG
>NZ_JAWOAR010000235.1:0-8806 GCF_046498435.1 Longimonas sp.
GTCGGCGACTTCGACAACGAGTAGTGCCTCGGAGGGATGCGCAGCGACGTGGTCCTCCAGCGATCCGGGCACCATCGCCACGTCGGGCTCCGGCTCGGAGTGGCTTCCCAGCGCCAGCGGATACTGCGTGCGCACGTAGGCAGCGGCGGGGCAGTGGGCATCGAGCACGCGGCGGATGCGCTCAACCGTGATCGTGTGGCGGGTGCTTTGTGGACTCATAGGGACGATGCGTCCTTCAATCAACTCCACCTGCTGGTCAGGAATGAACACGCCCGCATCCACCATACGCTCATACTGCGCACGCGAGAAGCGGTAGGCGTGGAGCGTGCTCGGTGCACGACGGGTATCGGGAGGGGCTGGGGGCGAGGTCGTTGCAGGCATGGCAGATTCGGCACTTTTCATGCATGGCTCACGGCAATGAACTGCATTCGCGTGCTGTGGTTTTTATACTGTAGTCGGTATTGTCCACCGCCGCAATTGTTCGACCTCGGTTCCCCACCATCGTTTTATGGCTACCTACAGCGAAGCAGACTTTGAGACCAGCCGGTTTGACTATGGCGAGCGCGTGCGTATCTTACTGCGCCATCCGAAGCACGGTGGCGTGTTTGGCGTGGCCGAGGGCACATGCGAGGCGCGCGAGGTTGATGTGGAGTTTGAGGCGCCCGATGGCACCATGCGCCGCAAAACGCTCGTCTGGCTCAAAGACATCGAGGGCTACGAGAAGCCGCACGAGAACATCCCCGACAAAACCAAGGAGGTGAAGGAAGCCTGGTTTGCCGAAGAGGCGCTGCGCAAGCTGGAGGGCTACATGCTCGACGGCGTCAGCTTTAACTAAATACGCGCCGGTTTCCTGCCCACGGCACGCCGCTTCGCATCCCCCAAACTCTTTTTTATTCAACGACTTACATGCCTGATCCGAACACGCGTCTCACCGTCACCGCTGCACTTCCCTATGCCAACGGTCCGCTGCACATTGGGCACCTGGCCGGGGCGTATCTGCCCGCCGATCTGTACGTGCGCTACCAGCGCCTGACCGGGCGCGACGTGGCGTTTGTGTGCGGATCTGACGAGATGGGCGTGGCGATTCTGATGCGCGCGCTCCGCGAAGACCGCACGCCGCAAGACATTGTGGATACGTATCATCCGCTCATTGAACAGAGCTTTGAGCGGTTCGGCATGAGCTTCGACCACTACGGGCGGACGACCGACGACCTGCACGCCGAGACCACCCGCGATTTCTTTCGCACCCTCGACGAGAAAGGTGCTTTCACCCTCAAAACGCAGGAGCAGCTCTATGACCCCGAGGCCGAGATGTTTTTGGCCGATCGGTTCGTGGTGGGTACCTGTCCGAAGTGCGGCTACGACGAAGCCTACGGCGACCAGTGCGAGCAGTGCGGGGCCACGCTGAGTCCAGATGAGCTGATCGACCCGCGCAGCACGCTGACTGATGCTACGCCTGAGCTCCGCGAAACCACCCACTGGTACCTGCCGCTCGATGACATGCAGGAGGATCTGGAATCGTGGATCGACACGCATCCCGAGTGGAAGAACAACGTGCGGGGGCAGATTCGGAGCTGGTTCAACGACGGCCTGCAGGCGCGCGCCATCACCCGCGATGTGCCGTGGGGCGTGCCCGTGCCCCGCGACGTGGCCGCGCGCCACGGCATTGACGCCGAGGGCAAGGTCATCTACGTGTGGTTCGATGCGCCCATCGGGTACATCTCCATCACCAAGCGCTGGGCCGAGGAGCAGGGTGATCCGGGGCGCTGGCGCGACTACTGGCAGGACGAGGACACCGAGCTCATCCACTTCGTGGGGAAAGACAACATCGTCTTTCACTGCCTCATGTTTCCGGCGATGCTCCAGGCGCACGGCGATTACGTGCTGCCCGAAAACGTGCCCGCCAACGAGTTCTTGAACCTGGAAGGCAAGAAGCTCTCCACCAGCCGCAACTGGGCGGTGTGGCTGCACGAGTATCTCGATGATTTCGAAGATACGCAGGGCGTGGATATGCTGCGCTATGCGCTGGCCACAACGCTTCCGGAGACAAAAGATGCCGATTTCTCGTGGGAGAGCTTCCAGAACCGCGTGAACGGCGAACTGGCCGATGTGCTGGGCAACTTCGTGAACCGCACCCTCACCTTTGCCGATCGCTACTTCGACGGCACCGTGCCCGAAGCCCAGGACCTGACCGACACCGACCAGGCTGTGCTCGATGCCCTTGGAGAAGCGCCCCGGGACATCGCCAACTCGTACAACGACTTTCGGATGCGCGAGGCCGTCACCAAGACCATGGCCCTGGCGCGGCGCGGCAACAAGTACTTCAACGATACTGAGCCCTGGCACACCCGCAAAAACAATCCGCAAGCCTGCGCCAACACGGTGCATGTGTGCCTGCAAATCTGTGCCGCGCTGGGCATCCTCATGGATCCAGTGGTGCCGCACGCTGCAGCGCGCCTGCGGCAGATGCTGAACCTGACGGATGTGCGCACCAGCACGCCCGATCCCGATCCGGCTCCTCGGGGCTGGCACGAAGCGGGCACCGCACTGCTGGAGCCCGGGCATCCCCTGAACGACCCTATTATTCTCTTTGATAAGTTAGACGACGACCGCATGGACGCACAACGCGACAAGCTGGGCCCCGACGACGCTGATACGACTGATTCTGAACCTACGCCCGAAGAACAGGGCTATGCCTCCCCCAAAGACGCCATCGAGTTTGGCGACTTTATGGAGATGGATCTGCGCGTGGGCGAAATTACCCACGCAGAGCCCGTTGAGGACGCCGACAAGCTGCTGCGCATGGAGGTGGACCTGGGCTACGAAGAGCGCCAGATTTTGGCGGGCATTGCGCAGCATATGGAGCCAGAGGCGATCATCGGGAAGCGTGTGACAGTGGTGGCGAATCTGGCACCAAAGACCATGTTTGGGCTGGAAAGCCAGGGTATGGTGCTCATGGGCGAAGACCGCGAGGGCAATCTCTCGCTCCTCACCACCGATGCAGAGCCGGGGTCGGTGGTGCGGTAAACCGTGACTACAATGCCCATGCGCGTCAGCCTGGTACAGTGCTTGTTGCGTATACGAGAGCGCCGTTCGTATTGCTGTACGTGTTATTTCTGTTGGATGCATGACGCCCGTGCTTGAAGCGCGATCGGTCACAGTCGTACGCAGCGGCAATCGCATTGTAGATGCGGTGTCCATGGATGTGCATGCAGGCGAGTGGCTGGGCGTCATTGGCCCCAACGGCAGTGGCAAGACCTCGCTCGTGCGTGTGCTTTCGGGCACGTGGACGCCCGACGCTGGTTCGGTGTGGCTGCGGGACGAAGCGCTTTCGGCGTATGCGCACCGCGAGCGCGCCCGGCAAATTGCAGTGGTAAAGCAAGCGCCGTATATTGCCTTCGACCTGACGGTACGCGAACTGATCATGCTGGGCCGAGCGCCCTACCGAGGCTGGATGCAGTCCTTTACCGGCGGCGATCAGGACCGCGTGATGGCTGCGCTCAAGGCGATGAATATTACGCACCTGGCCGACCGCGCCGTGCCATCGCTCAGTGGCGGCGAGCGTCAGCGCGCGTTCCTGGCGCAGGCCCTCGTGCAAGAGCCCACCGCCTGGCTGCTCGACGAACCGACGGCGCACCTGGACATTCAGTACTGCTTTTCGTTTTTTCAGCACCTGAAGCAGCGCCAATCCACCAACGAAGCCGTGATTGCTGTGGTGCACGACCTGGAACAGGCTGCTCGCTTTGCCGACCGCCTCCTACTCATGGATGGCGGACGCGTCGTAACAACGGGCCCGCCCCGCGAGGTGCTTACGCCCGAGCACCTGGCCCGCGTATTTGGCATTGACGCCACCCCCGAATCTACTCCCCATGGACTGCGCCTACAAGTGCACGGTCCGTTCGTATCTTCTTGATTTAGCACGTGTTCTGGTATGCCCAAAATCTACACCCGCACCGGCGACGACGGCACCACGGCCCTCTTTGGCGGGGATCGTGTCGGGAAAGGCCACCCGCGCATTCGGGCCTACGGCACCGTCGACGAGGTAAATGCGCTGGTTGGCGTGGCTCGCGCCCATCTGGCGGATACCGACGCTACCGCGCCGCTCCACGACATCTTTCAGGAGATTCAGGAAGACCTCTTCGTCGTAGGGGCCGACCTGGCCACGCCCGAAAATGCCAAACCGGTGGTGCCGCGCATTACCGAGGCGCATATCGACGGGATTGAGCAGCACATCGATACGCTCGAATCCGATCTGAAGCCGCTCAAGCACTTTGTGCTGCCGGGGGGGGCGCCTGCGGCGGCGGCGCTGCACAACGCCCGCACGGTGTGCCGCCGGGCCGAGCGCCTGAGCGTGGAAGCCAGTGCCTCAACCCCGCTGAACGAGCACGCCCTCGTGTACCTGAATCGCCTGTCGGACTTGCTCTTCGTGATGGCGCGCTGGGCCAACCATGCCGTAGGCGCCCCCGAGCACACCTGGGTGCCCGATACGAACGATTCGGCGTCGTAGAATCACAGCCCCTGCATCCCACCCCACTGCCACCCCGTTTCTCCCATCAACGGATAGGTTTTCCTTATGTCTGAATCCCGTATCACTCGCTGGAGCGCTGCGCTTCTTGGCGGCACATGCTCGCTCCTTCTCGTCGTACTGACGCTGTCGTTTATAGGCGACGACGACAAATCCGAAACATCGCCCCCGGCAGTGCAAACGGCATCGCTCGACGGGTCTTCGTCTGAGGCAGCATCCTCAGAATCCGCCTCGATGGATGCATATGGCGTGCCCACCACGCACAACTGGGACGTCACCGAGCGCACCATTCGCCGCAACCAGACCTTTGCCGATCTGCTGCGCGAGCATGGCTTGTCGTACCAGCAGGTGGTGAATGTGGCCAGCACCGTCGAAGACATCTACAATGTGCGACGCTTGCGAACGGGCAAGACGCTGCGCATCTACAAAAACCCGACCACCGAAACGGCACACTACGCCGTGTACACGCCCAGTTCGGAGCGCTACGTGGTGTACAACCTGCAGAATCCGGCAGACTCTAACGTCAACGAGCGCACCGTAAATACGGAATGGGCGCGCACATCGGGCACCATCAACGGCTCCCTGTATCAGACAATGATCGACAGCGGAGCGCATCCTGAACTCGTCATCAAACTGGCTGATGTGTACGCCTGGCAAGTGGACTTCTTCCGCCTGCAGCCCGGCGACCGGTTCGACATCATCTACGAAAAGCGGTCGGTTGAAGGCGAGCGCATCCGTCCCGGCGATGTGGTGGCAGCGCGCCTGGTGCACCGCGACACGCCATACTACGCTTTTCGCTTTCAGGAAGAATCGGACGAACGGGCCGAGTTCTACGACGAGGACGGAAACAGCCTGCGCCGCGAGTTTCTGCGCGCCCCGCTCGATTACGCTCGCATCAGTTCGCGCTTCTCGCAGAACCGGGTTCATCCCGTGCATGGCGTAAGTCGCCCCCACCACGGCACCGACTACGCAGCCCCCACGGGCACGCCCGTCCGTTCCGTGGGCGATGGGGTTGTAGAGTTTGCCGCCTACAAGGGTGCAAACGGCAACTACGTGCGCATTCGTCACAATGGCACCTACAGCACCGGATACCTGCATCTGAGTGGCTTTGCAGACGGCATTCGCCAGGGGGCTACGGTCAAGCAGGGCCAGACGATTGGATACGTCGGCTCCACCGGCACCTCCACCGGACCGCACCTCGACTACCGCGTGTGGAAGCACGGCACGCCCATCGATGCGCTCGAAATGGATCTGCCGCCCGCCTATCCGGTGACTCCCAGCCTGCGCCAGCCGTATATGCAGACCGTAGAGCGCCTGAAACCAATGCTGGAGCCCCCCACGCACTTTGCTGCCGAACGCGCGTCCGCTGCCCCCACCTCATAGCCATGGCTTTCTCTGGTGTATCGGGTACGGTGGGAGCGACCGGTCCCCTGACGCTGCTGCACGGCGGAGCCTGGGCCATCCCCGACGCGGCGCTCCCAGATCATCGGGAGGGGCTGGTGGAGGCAATGGCAACCGCCCAGTCCGCCTTTTCGGATGCAGTTCCGGCCATCGACGCCGTCACGCGCATTGTGGCTGCGCTCGAAGGGCACGGCGCGTTCGATGCGGGCTGTGGTGCTATGCTCAACCGCGCGGGCGAGGTCGAGCTCGATGCCGGTCTCATGGAGGGCCGCACCGGACGCTATGGCGGTGTGATGGCGGTGCAGCAGCTCGCGCACCCCATTCGCGTGGCCTGCGATCTGCTGCACCACGGCAACGGACAGGCGGCGCTGCTGGCGGGCGAAGGGGCCGAAGCCTTTGCCGAGCGGCACGGCCACCCGCTCGTGGCCAACGAGACGCTCATCTGTGAGCGCGAGCGCCAGCGCTACGCCGAAAACCTCGCTGAAGCTGCTGTTGATTCGAGCGAATCGTTCCTGCCCGACAACGCGCCCTCCGACACCGTCGGCGCAGTCGTGCGCGATGCCAATGGGCGCCTGGCTGCGGGCACCTCCACCGGCGGAACGCCCTTCAAGTGGCCCGGACGCGTGGGCGACTCACCACTCCCCGGCGCGGGCTACTACGCCACCAAAGACGCCGCCGCCTGTGCCACGGGCTGGGGCGAAGCCATTGCCGGGCACAGCCTGTGCGTTCGTGCTGTAGACGCCGTAGCTGCGGGCAACGCGCCACAAGCGGTAGCCGAGCGCCTGCTCACGAGTATGCACGAGCGCTACACGCATCCGCGAGGCGAGGGCGCACGGGCCGGACTCCTCGTGCTGCCTGCCACCGGACCAGGCGCGTGGGCCTTTACCACGCCACGGATGGCGCGGGGCGTGGCTACGACCACGCGCACTGCGATGGCTATTCGGAGAGAGACGCTGTTTCACCTACAGCACCCTTCCTAAACGCAGCAAACGATTACGCACCCACCCGCATCCGATTGGAGCCTGTTGGCACCCCCTGTTGCTTTCCCCTAAACGGACCTATGCCCACACCATCCATTCAGCTTACTGCACGCGGCATCGGCCAGCAGTTTGGGCGGCTGGTGCTCTTTCGGGACATGGATTTTGCCCTGCACGCGGGCACGTCGGTGGCGGTGACGGGCGCAAACGGGTCGGGGAAGTCCACGCTGCTACGCATTGTGCTCGGGCTGCTGACGCCCACGGTGGGCGAGGTGCAGTTGCAGGTGGATGCGGAGGCGGTGCCACGCGCTGAGCGGGTGCAGCATATGGGACTGGTAGCGCCGTATCTGGGTGTGTATGAGGCGCTTAGCGCACGTGAGAATCTGTCGTTTCTGGCACAGGCGCGCAGCGTGCCCGGGGCCGACGACCGCATTGCGGCGGTGCTTGAGCGGGTGGGGCTGACCAACCGGGCCGACGACGCGGTGGGCACCTACTCCTCGGGCATGCAGCAGCGCGTGAAGGTGGCCGCGGCGCTCTTGCACGAACCGCCCATTCTGATCCTCGACGAGCCCTCTACCAACCTCGACGCACCCGGGCGTGCGATGGTGCGTGCCGTGCAAGACGAGCACGTGGCGCAGGGTGGACTGCTCGTTGTGGCCACGAACCATGCCTCTGAGGCCGAGACCTGCGACCGTGCGATTGCGATTGGGGCGCACCAGTAGCGGCGGTGCTGCACACGCAAACTTGTTGTAAGGTGTGGGCGATGCATCAATCTTCTGGACAGGTCGGGGCGTATGCGTTCCCCTAAAACTATCCGGTAGTAGTCAGACGTTAGGTGATACCGTGCATACAGGACGTTCTGTCATGCTGAACGGAGTGAAGCATCTCAGGTCACGCGGACGGAAGATCTGCTTCGTGCTCCGATGCAGGGGGGCGGTGCCGAGCGTACGAGGCCAGCGTTGAGATCCTTCCCCCCGACAGCCGTCGGAGGTCAGGATGACCTGCGGATGGAGCTTTCAACGGTCATTAACCTTCTACCTACTACTCACCCCTTTTCAACCAGTCGAAAACAGCTATGGAACAAGCAACGCTTGGAGGAGGATGCTTTTGGTGCCTGGAAGCCGTGTATCAGCAGGTGCAGGGCGTGGAGGCGGTCGTGTCGGGCTATGCGGGCGGCCACGTGCCGAACCCGACGTACCGGCAGGTCTGTGGCAAAGACACCGGCCATGCCGAGGTCGTGCAGATAACGTTCGACCCGGAGCAGGTGTCGTACCGCACGCTGCTGGAGATCTTCTTTACGATCCACAACCCCACCACGCGCAACCGCGAAGGCGCTGATGTGGGGCCGCAGTACCGCTCCATCATTCTCTGGCACAACGCCGAGCAGAAAGAGACCGCCGAAGCGGTGATCGACGAACTGAACGCTTCGGTCTTTAGCGACGGCATCGTAACCGAGGTGGAGCCGCTCGACACCTTTTACGAGGCCGAGACCAACCACCAGGACTACTACGACACGAATCCGAATCGTCCGTACTGCCGTGCGGTCATCGACCCGAAACTGAAAAAGCTGCGCCAGAAGCACGCCGACAAGCTCCGTGGGGCGGTGGCGTAGTGCTGTGTCACACCTGAATGTTTAGGTACGGAGACTGTGCCAAACTCTGTGTCCCCCCAAAACCTGTCATGGTGAGCACGCGACGGGCCCAGCCCGGAGCACGCCGAACCATCTCCTCGACGCTCAGCGGGGCTCTAGGCGATTGAACGGCCCTGCCAACCTTGGGGGGAGATCTTTATTCACTGCGTTCATCAGTCGCTTCGCTCGTGTCAGGACTCCGCTTCGCTCCGCTCAAGATGACAGCATGCGAACGGGGACCTTACAACCCAAAGATTGACCTGTGACAAAGCA
>NZ_JAWOAR010000251.1:0-16999 GCF_046498435.1 Longimonas sp.
TGGAAAAGCCGGGGGTCGAGTACTGTTTGGAGGAAGCCGGTATTGCGTTTCTATTTGCGCCGTACTTCCACCCGGCTATGAAGCACGTGATGCCCGTACGCAAATCGCTGGGGGTGCGCACCTGCTTCAACATCCTGGGACCGCTCTGCAACCCCGCAGGCGTGTCGCGGCAACTGGTGGGGGCCTTCGACCTGAACACTGCCCAACTGATGGTGCAGATTCTGCGTCGCCTGGGCAGCGATCACGTCATCACCGTGCACTCGAACGATGGCATGGACGAATTCTCGGTCGCCGATGCCAGCACGCTCTTCGAATTCGATGCCGATGGCCGCCACGATATGCCTATCAGCCGCGAGATTGGCCCCGAGAAGCATGGCTTCGACCGTGTATCCAACAAGATGATTCGCGGGGGCGATGCCCACGAGAACGCCGAAATCCTGCGCGGCATCCTGGCCGGTACCGACCAATCGCCTCGCCGCGATGTGGTGCTCTTGAACGCGGGCTATGCCCTGCACACCAGCGGACAGTTCGATGACCTCGACGCTGCGTTCGATGCCGCCCGAGCCAGCATCAAATCGGGACGTGCGCTCAACGCCCTCAACACGCTGATTGAAGCCTCGAACGATGCGCCCAAATAGCGCTGGAACGTCTGCCCTTCGCATCCCCCTGTATTTTACCGTCCTGCACCCGTGAGCATTTTAGACGACATTGTAGCCGACACGCGTGAACTGATTGCCGACCGCAAGCAGCACACACCGCTTTCCGAGCTGAAAAAGCGTCCGCTCTTTAGCGATCACGAGCCGTTGTCGCTGGCCGAGGCCCTGAAGCAGCGCGGCATGTCGTTTATTGCGGAGGTGAAGAAGGCCTCCCCCTCCAAAGGTGTGATTCGCGATCCATTCAAACCGGCGCAGATTGCGCAGTCGTACGCCAAGCACGGGGCGGCCGCCATTTCGGTACTGACCGAGCCACTCCACTTCCAAGGCTCGCTGGAAAGCCTGGCGTGGATCCGCGCTCACGTTCCCGACACACCGCTCCTGCGGAAAGACTTCATCGTCGATCCGTATCAATTGGTAGAGGCAAAAGCGACTGGTGCGGATGCGGTGCTCCTGATTGCCACCGCGCTCGAAGCGGACCTGCTCTACGACCTGCACGCGCAGGCGGAGGAGTTGGGGCTGTCGTGCCTGGTAGAAGTGTACGCGCACGAGGACCTTGACAAGATCGACTTCGACCAGGTGAGCCTGCTGGGCGTCAACAACCGCAATCTGCATACGTTTGAGGTAGATATCGACAACTCGCTCGACATCTTTCAGCACGTACCGCGCAACGTGGGCTGGGTGTCGGAAAGCGGGCTCAGCGATCCCGAGACGTTGGTGCGTCTCCGCCAGAACGGCATCAACGGCGTGCTCATTGGGGAGCACTTTATGCGGGCCGACGACCCCGGCCAGGCCCTCACCGACCTGCGCGACGCCGCCCGCGAAATCGCCATCGCCCAACAACAGTAAGTGTGGAGGTGTGGATGTATGGGTGCACGTCTCCACCATCCCTCCATCCCTCCATCCTTCCATCCCTCCATCCCTCCAACCTTCCAACCCTCCAACCCGTCACGTGCTATGTCAGTAAAGATCAAAGTCTGCGGCATCACCGACCTCGAAGCAGCCCGCTACCTGGCCGGGAAGCGCGCGGATTACCTCGGCTTCATTCAGCACGAGGAGAGCCCGCGCTACATCCGTCCGAAGCAGGTCGCGAAGATTCTGGAGTGGGTGCACGGCATCGACGCAGTGGGCGTGTTCGTGAATGACGATGCCGATGCGGTGAACCACGCAGTGGAGACGGCTGGATTCACCCATGTGCAGCTCCACGGCACCGAGCCACCCGCCGTGTGCGCCCAGATCGACCGGCCCGTCATCAAGGCGATTCGCGTGCGCCACGATGCCGCCTCCGACCAACTGCGCGCGCTCATGGAGCCGTACACCGATGTCGTAGACGCTTTCCTACTCGACACGCACAACAGCAGCGTGTGGGGCGGCACCGGCGAATCGTTCAACTGGCGCCTGGCCCGCGAACTGAGCAGCGAGTTTCGCATCTTCCTGGCGGGCGGACTCAATGCCAACAACATCGAACGCGCCATCCACACCATGCGTCCGTACGCCGTGGACCTGTCGAGCGGACTCGAAACCGCCCCCGGCGTGAAGAGCCTCGACAAGATCGATGCGTTCTTCGATACGTTCCGTGCCATCCAAGACGAACTCGCCGAAGAGGAAGCTGCCGACGCATCGTAGCCTGCTCCGGCGCTACCTGTTCTTACACACTTTGTATCTACCCTCCTGCATCCAACCCCGCTAACCCATGCCCAACGCATCCCCAGCACCGAACGTCGCTCCCGACTCCACCACCCGCTACAACGCACCCGACGCCACCGGCCACTTTGGTCCGTACGGCGGCGCGTTTGTCCCTGAGATCCTCGTTCCGGTGCTCGAAGAGCTGCGCGAAGCGTATGCCGAGGCCCAAGCCGACCCGGCCTTCGATGCCGAGTACCGCACGCTGCTGCGCGAGTACGTAGGACGCCCCACCCCGCTCTCTTTCTGCGACCGCCTGACCGACTACTACGGCGGTGCCAAGATCTACGCCAAGCGCGAGGATCTCTGCCACACCGGCGCGCACAAGATCAACAACACCATCGGCCAGATTCTGCTGGCGCGGCGCATGGGCAAAACGCGCATCATCGCCGAAACCGGCGCCGGGCAGCACGGCGTGGCCACCGCCACCGTCTGCGCCAAATTCGGCATGGACTGCATCGTGTTCATGGGCGAGGAAGACATGGAGCGCCAGCGCCTGAACGTAGAGCGCATGGAGCTCATGGGCGCCGAGGTGCGTCCGGCTCTAAGCGGCAGCCGCACCCTCAAAGATGCAACGAACGAAGCCATCCGCGACTGGGTCTCGAATCCCGACGACACGTTCTACATCATCGGCTCGGTGGTCGGGCCACATCCTTACCCGATGATGGTGCGCAACTTCCACCGCGTTATTGGGGATGAGACGCGCGCCCAGCTTCGTGAGCACGAGGGACGCGAAACCCCCGATGCCGTCGTGGCCTGTGTGGGCGGCGGCTCGAACGCGATGGGTATCTTCTATCCGTACATTGAGGACGAAGCCGTGCGGCTGATCGGCGTAGAGGCTGCGGGCGAAGGGCTCAACGGACGCCATGCGGCCACGCTGTCGAAGGGCACGCCCGGTGTGCTTCACGGTGCCATGAGCTACCTGCTACAAGACGCCGGCGGCCAGGTCGAGATTGCCCACTCGATTTCGGCGGGCCTCGACTACCCCGGTATCGGCCCCGAACACTCGCACCTGAAAGACACCGGACGCGTGGAGTACGTGTCGGCCACCGACACCGAAGCAATGGACGGCGTGCGTGTGCTGTCGGAGCAAGAGGGCATCATCCCCGCGCTTGAAACCGCTCACGCCATGGCTCCGATGCAGCGCCTGGCCCGCGAAATCGGTCCCGACGGCATCATCGTGTTCAACTGCTCCGGGCGCGGCGACAAAGACATGCAAACCATCGCCAAACACCGGTAAATCGGTTCTTCCGCTCCTCCATCCTTCCCCCCGTCCAACCTTGCCACTCGCAATGTCTCGACTTTCCGACACCTTAGCTGCCTGCCGTGCCGAGGGGACACCCGCCATGGGCCTGTTCACCACGAACGGCTTCCCGCATCCCGACGCCACCGTGCCCATTTTGCACGCGATTGACGCGGGCGGCGCCGACTTCATTGAGCTGGGCATGCCCTTTAGCGATCCGCTGGCCGAGGGGCTCCCCATTCAGCGCTCCAGTGCCCGTGCCTTGTCGCACGGTGTGCAGATGGACGACGCCTTCGGCACAGTCGCCGCGTTTCGCGAAGACAGCGACACGCCCGTGCTGCTCATGGGATACATCAACCCGGTGCTGCAATACGGCATCGAACGGTTCTGCACGAAGGCTGCCAACGCCGGCGTGGATGGACTCATCCTGCCCGATGTGCCGCCCGAGGAGGCGAAGCTGCTTACTCAGCACGCCCAGGCGGCGGGGCTCGACCTGGTCTTTCTGATCGCGCCCAACTCCTCTGACGCGCGCATCCAGCGTGTGGATGAGTTGGCTACCGGCTTCGTGTATGCGGTGTCGGTCACCGGTCTCACAGGTTCGCGCCTCGACGGACGCGGCGCGGTGCAGTCGTATCTAAAACGCGCTCGCGGACTCGTTACCCAGAACCCGCTCCTGGTTGGATTCGGCATCGCGACCCACGAGGATGCGCAAGCACTCTCGCAGCACACCGACGGCTTTATCGTCGGGTCTGCACTCATCAAAGAGATCGAGGCCTGCTGGGATGACGACGCGCTCACAGACGACGACTGCTACACCCGCATCCGCCAGTTTGCGCACGCCCTGAAGCACGGCAAGGCCGTAACGGCAGGGAGCAATCCGGCGTAGTAGACGTCTACTTTGACAAGGCGTCTGTTTTCTTCTCAACGGCACACCTACATATGCCCGTGCGAATGTTTCGCGGCCTGGCCGCCCCCTTCCTCGTTCTTGTGCTATTGGCTGGATGCGAAGGCGCCTTCGATGGCGATTACCGGCCCCGCGCCACGGGGCAGGAGGGCGAAATTATGGTTGTCATCGATAGCACGCACTGGGATAGCGGGCTGGGCGAGGCCGTGCAACGCTACATCGGGCCGTATGTCGAAACGCTACCCACGCCCGAGCGCACCTTCGACCTGCGCCAGGTTGACCTCGCTTCCGACCGCGTCTTCGACATGGTGCAGCGCCACAAAAACGTAGTCTTCATCGCCCCGCTGAGCGACGAAACCCCCGTCGCAAACTTCCTACGCGATCGCCTTTCCGACGATGTGCTGCAGGCCGCCCTCGACGGCACGCCTGTAGTCGTACCCCGCAACAACTTGTGGCGGCGTAGCCAACGCGTCTACTACCTCACCGCCGCAAACACCGAGCAGCTAATCGACGCATTGTCTGAGCGCGGATCCGACATTCGCGATACCTTTCACGAGGTGACGCTCGACCGCATGGAACGCGAGATGTTCGAAAAAGAGCGGCAGTACAACCTCGAAGACACGCTCATGCAGCGCCACGACTTTGCGGTCAACGTGCAGCACGACTATCAGATTGCCATTGACACCACCACCGAAGACCGCGGGTTTATCTGGCTACGGCGCGTGCTGACCGATACGCGGCGCGAGCTTATGATCCATTACGTGGAAGGCATGGCGCCCGGCGATATTACCCCCGATTGGATCTACAACACGCGCGACTCGCTCACCGAAGAATACCTGCGCGGCAATGTCGCCGGATTTGTACGCACCGACTACCGGCGTCCCCTAAACACCGAGGAAACCGAGTTTCTCGACCGCTACAGCTACATTACACGCGGCCTGTGGCACTTCGTGCGCCGCACCGACGAAGAGGGCGAGAGCTTGCAAGAAATGGGCGGTGGCGGGCCGTTTGTCAACTACACCTTCTATGACCAGGACACCGACCGCGTTTACATGATCGACGGCTCGGTCTTTGCCCCCGAACACGGCAAGCGCGACTTCCTGCGCCAGATGGAGGTGATTGCACGCACTTTTCGCACCCAGGCCGAGGTTGAATCTGAGGAGGAACTCGCATCCAATGAGTAGCGCAGCCTTCCGTCGGGCTTCACATACTACATGCAGACTATGATGCAGGGGCGTTCTCATGAAGGAAAATGCCACGCCGAGCAAGGTCATGTAAGGGGATGCGTAGCGAGCGTCTTGCTATGCGGGCTGCTCCTCATCGCACAGGCGGGCTGCACCGATGAAGAGCCCCCTCTCGATACCCAAACCATGCGCGCGGTGCTTGTTGATCTGCATCTCGCAGAATCGCGGCTGAACGCGGATGGGGTCGTCCCACGTCTGCCCCGCGACAGCATCCTGGTCCAGCATAACGTAGCCCCCGCCGAGTTTGACTCCGCGCAAGCCTACTACACGCGGCATCCCGACACCTATCACGACATCTACCAGGAGGTCGTTGACTCACTGCGTGCCATTCGAGGCATTGCCGATAGCCTTCGCGATGCCGACAGCAATCCGGAGCAGTAATGTGTAGAAGCGGTCGGGCAGGTGATCTACCGCCTGCGGCTTCGCAGATCCCGATCAGAACGCCTACCGCCTGCAACTTGTCGAGATGAATCACAGGACCTGGCACCGAGGGTCCTGTGGTTCATCGCACAACCTCACATATCCGGGGGAGAAGTCAACTAACAGTTACCCGTTTTTTATCGATAGCCTTTGTCTAATCTTTTCATCGAAGCATAACCATGCGGTGTGCCTCAACATGATTGCCGGCTTCAAGACGCACGAAATACGTGCCACTGGGCAGGTCATGCGGCTGAAACGCCACCTCGTGGTAGCCTGCTGAAAAGGTGCGCTCGGCCACTTCTTGCACCAGCGTACCTGTGATGGTCCACACCGTAAGCGTCACCTCGGTAGCACGCGGCAGTTCAAACGCAATCGTCGTTTCTTCCCGAAAGGGATTCGGGAAGTTACCGATTAACGCGGGCGGACTCTCGCGGTCCGACAGCGCGCCGCGCCCCACCTTGAGCACAGACGACAGACGGTCGGGCGCGTTGTCGGTGACATAGCGCACGCGATAAAAGAGCACATCAGCACGCGGGTCGGCATCGGTAACGGTGTATCGGCGCTCGTTTTCGGAGAGGCGGGTGCCGTCGGCTTGGAGCGCTGTCGCAAACGGTTCCCAGTCTGTGCGGGTAGTTGAGCGCTCAACGACGTAGCGCCCCTCGCTGTGCGGTGCGGTCCACGACAGTTCGACCGCCTCGCTTTGCACCTGCGCCTGCCAGTCAGATACCGGGGTTGAGGTAGGAGCAGACAGGGGGAGCACAACTTGTACCGCATGATCGGTGCGACGGGGGGCCGCATCGGGCGCTTCGGGATTGGGCCA
This sequence comes from Longimonas sp., assembly GCF_046498435.1. Taxonomy (NCBI): domain Bacteria; kingdom Pseudomonadati; phylum Rhodothermota; class Rhodothermia; order Rhodothermales; family Salisaetaceae; genus Longimonas; species Longimonas sp. The sequence goes on from NZ_JAWOAR010000251.1 coordinate 6,968, forward strand.
GGGTCCGTATGTCACCGCCTGGGCATGCGGGGTCGCGGTGGTGCGTAGCCGATGCACGGCCTCCTCATTGAGCACGTCTCGGATCGTCTGCACCCACGCCAGCTGCCCCCGAAACGGATACAACGTTTCAACTGATGGCGTGCGTTCGAACGGGCGCTGGCCAAATGTAAGTGGCGCACGTCCGGCAGGGCGGGGCGTATGACGCTCATGGGCAACGCGCTCCCCATCCACGTAGACCGATGTCTGCGACGAGGCCCGCTCGTATGTTACCGCCACATGATGCCAGCGTCCATCGGCAACCAGCGTTCTGGTGCGCACCGGATGATGCGCCGCTTCGGTGCCATGGTATACGTGCAAATGACCTGCGGGGGTAGTTACCAGTTCGAGCGGATACGGCGTCTCGGGCGTGCCTGTCCAAGTAGATGTGATGACCGCATTGCGGCTCATGGTGCGCATCCAGAACGCAATCGTGAAGGCGCGCGGCACACGCTGCGGGGTAAAAGCGCGTTCGTTAGCAGGCCGCTCACGCTCCGAAAAAGGAGAGGCAGAAGGCGCTTCATTCGGAAAGCTCCAGGCCCACGTGTCGCGTCCCGAGGGGGCAGGCTCCACCGTGAGCGTGGTACGCACCGGAGATGCCTGCACCGTGTCGGGTCCGGTAAATGGAGTGAGCTGCCACGTAGCTCGATCGGTGGCCTCTCCCGTGCGCACGCGCATCACGACCTCGAATGGCCCGTGCTGGGGCGTATCGAAATGGAGGGTCCATGCCTCGGAGCGGGTTGCTGCTTCAAACGCTACCGGACGCACGCCATAGTGCAGCACCTCGACCGTATCGATAGCTGTGTCAGATGGACCATCGATCGCGAGCTGCCGCGTATCAGGGGGAAGCGACAGGCTGGCCACAACGTGCGTTGTATCTCGCGTCCACCGCGTATCAGGATCTGCTTGATGGGCGGTGGCAGGCTGAAGGCATATCCAGCCCAGTGCGATGATAACCCCGGCGACCCCGAGGCCTAACCGAATAGGAAGCCACAATACCTCGCCCTGATTTCTTTTTTTCGGCATTGTATTCACCACGCATCCAGCCAATTACGATAGCGGATGTTAACGTGCCGTTAACGTACTATTTGTATGTGGCAACTGCAAGTTTGGGCGTCTGGAACCGTAAGGTAAATGCTACGCGTTGAGTAATTTGTATGTTGGTTTTTTGCTTTTTATACGCTGCCTCTAACGGTTCATGACGACTGCCTTCTATGCCCCGCCCGATCAGTTTCGCCAGGGCCGCGTGGTTTTGCCTCCAAATGAAACCCGCCATGCCGTGCGGGCCTTGCGCCACCGCGCGGGCGACGAAATTGTGGTGGTAGATGGCGTGGGCGGATGGCACCACGTGCGGCTGGCTCAGACCGGCCAGGACCAGGCCCTGGGCACCGTGGTGCGCTCAAAACGTGAGGTGGGCGAACCCGAGGCTCCGCTCGTGCTGGCTGTGGGCGTTCTTCAGAAGCGAGGACGCTACGAAACGCTTGTCGAAAAGGCTGTAGAGCTGGGCGTTACTACACTGGTTCCGCTGGTTACCGAACGCGCAGAGCGGCACCACATACGCCAAGACCGCCTCCGCAAGATCATGGTAGCTGCAATGAAGCAATGTAGGCGTTCCCGGCTCCCTACGCTGACCACTCCACGCTCACTCGCGCAGGTGCTGGTTCGATACCCGCGACTCTCGGCATTCTGCTGCCACGAATCGGGCACCGGGCGGCAGGCCCTGGTCGATGCTGTGCGGGCCCGTACAGCAGGGATGCTGCTCGCTGTGGGCCCCGAGGGCGGCTTTACCCCGCGCGAGATTGATCTGGCTCGCCGGGCAGGGGCCGGGCTCGTACAACTGGGCCCGCGACGCTTACGCACCGAAACAGCCGCCTTAGCAGCTACCAGCGCGGTTATGCTGGAACGAGCCCGCATGCTCTGATCTGCCCCTCACTCGACTCAAAGCAGCCTGCATATCGCATCCGCTAATACTCTTGCTATTTGTTTATGAGTGACTTAACCGAGACGTCTATTTCTTCGGAATCCGTGTTCGACGGTCACCTGCTGCATGTGCGGTGCGACGAGGTGCGCCTGCCTGATGGGCGCACCGCCCCACGCGAGTGGATCGACCACCCCGGTGCCGTGGCGGTGGTGCCTCTTTTTGCCAACGGCGACACCATGCTTATCCAGCAGTTTCGGTTTCCGCCGCGACGTACGTTCCTGGAGGTCCCTGCTGGTAAGTTTGACCACAACGACGAACCCCCGATATCTGTTGGAAAGCGCGAATTGAAAGAGGAAACGGGGCTTACCGCTGAGACGATGACGGACATGGGCCTGTTTTTCCCCTGCATCGGTTACAGCAACGAGGTCATTCATGTGTACCTTGCCGAGGACCTTACCGAGGGCGACCAGCAGTTGACAGATGGCGAGTTTGTAGAGCCTGTGCGTATGCCCTTTGAAGAAGCCGTAACAAAGGCGCTGGATGGTACCTTGAAAGATATGAAGACCATTACGGCACTCACACGCGCTCGGCATGCGATTCAGGCGCGGGGTACGAAGATTTGAGCGAGAGCCCCTCTACGCTGAACATGCAGCCCGGTACAGCATACATGTTTGATGCATATGTGATACATGTGAACAACACGCAATGGCTTGATGCGTGTTGTTGTCCGCACTGTTTGCCTGCCAACTACCCGCACACGAGAATACACCTGCTGTAATGTCGATTCCGTTTATCATCACCCTCGGCATCATTACGCTGATCGCGCTCTTGATGGTCATAGTCATCCTGCTTCAGAGCGGTCAAGGGGGCGGGCTTGCAGGCATTGCCTCCAGCGCTGGAACGCGGCAAGTCTTAGGCACGCGGCAAGCGCCCGATCTGCTTGAGAAGATCACGTGGGTGCTGGGCACAGCGTTCATCGTGCTCTGCATCCTGATCAACTTCATGGTGCAGAATGAAGGCCCGGAAGAAAGCATCATTCAGCAGCAGGCCCCCCAGTCGCAACAGCAGGAGCAGCAAATTCCAGCTGCACCCGGCGATGAAGATGGAGCCGCTCCGCTGCCCGGCGATGATGGGGGGCAGCAGCAATCTCCCCAAGAGTAACCGCTCCGTCATTTTCGAACACGCTCTGAGTGGATGCTGGGGACTCTCCCAGGTACCATTGTGTGTTCGCATCTCCTCTTCTGCGACTACAAAAGCGGCCTCCTCAGTGCTCATGAGGAGGCCGCTTTCATGTGAATACACCAACTATGCATGGGGCTAATCCTCCCCAATCCAGTTACCGCATTGCGGGATCACTTCCGCCACAGAACACCGAATTTGGAGATGGATGTTTGGTAGCTGTTAGGTTGCAAGTGATCCCCTCGTCATCCCGGGTCAGAGTTAGCGACTACCGGATGTTTTGCTCGTTCATCCGTTCACACATCCGCACCTCGACATACGAACGGAGCATGCCGAGCAGGTATCACAGAGCAAGATAACTGCGGCGGCGTACGCACCGATAAGCCGAATTCTGTCCGTGAAGGGGGCGGGCCGCAGGCCGCCTGCACCTCCAGGAGCACCATCTATCTGGACGCTCCGTTGCCGGAGCGTTCGAGCGGCCTACCCGCGTCGCGGTTTAGCGGGCCGCTGTATCGGCTACCCGCAGGCAGCCGTGCGACGCTGCTTGGCCTTGCACCTCAGTGGGGTTTGCCTGGCCGCACGTGTCACCACGCACGCCGGGGAGTTCTTACCTCTCCTTTTCACCCCTTACCTGTGCCCCGACAGAAGTCGAGGCCATCGGCGGGTCAGCTTTCTGTTGCACATGCCGTCGCTCAACTGTAACAGCCGAGCGCCTTCCGGTTAGGAAGCACGATGCCCTATGGTGTTCGGACTTTCCTCACCGCCACCCGTATGGGCAGCGGAGCGATGCCCCAGCGCGTACGCCAAGGGGGTTCTGATTGACGAAATTGTTAGGGGGCATGTTCGCGCAGCAAACACAGCGCACACACGACCACACCCGAAAAGCAGACCCGAAAAGCAGACCCGAAAAGCAGACCCGCGAATGCAAACGGGGCTACACGCCCGTACCCAGGTTGAGCTCTTCATTGGTAGCCTCAGCGGTTTCCTCGTACAGCTCCTGGTCGACAATAATTCGGCCAGTGTGCTCACACGGAATCACACGCTTGCGCTTGCGAATCTCTACCTGACGCTGAGGCGGCACAGCAAATCCGGCTGCAGCACCGCGACGAAGCGGCACCACTGCACGGCCATCGCGTAAACGATCACGTAGCTTCGAGTACGATCGTAGGTAGCGTTCGTCGACCTGCTCCTTGGCCTCATCGCGCACCTCTTCGAGCGCCTTCTCTTCAGTCTTCGTATCAGCTACGACCTCATCCAGCTTCTCCTTTTTCTCGTCCAGAATGTCGTTGAGGTCGTCGAGGTCCTCTTTGGTATCGGCAATGGCCGACTCATTCGCAGCAATCGTCTTCTCGGCACGCTCAATGGTTTCGCGCGCCTCAGAAATGCGCTCTTTCTGCGTTTCAATTTCGGAGGTCAGCGCATCGTACTCTCGGTTATTCCGTACCTGAAGCTGCTGCTCCTCATACTTCTCAATCAGGCCTTCGGCTTCTTTGATGTCCACGTCGGCCTGACGCTTATCGACTTTTGCCTGCTTTAACTCTTCCTCATAGTTCTCCAGCCGTGTTTGCAACCCGGCCTGTTCATCCTCCAGATCCTGTATTTCTTCGGGCAAATCGCCGCGCAACTTCTGAATCCGGTCGATGCGGTTGTCTATGTGCTGTAACCGGATGAGCGCACGCAGCTGCTTTTCAATAGTCTTTTTCGTTTCCGCAGTGGCCATAATGGGCAAGGGTCGAGGTAGATCAGTATACGCGTTGTGGGTAAACTGTGGGCCGTAGCCAACGACTTATTACCCATGGATGCCACACAAGGTTCAACCTGGCGTGCGCCGAACTACCGGTTTTGCCCAAACCCCATGTGCGTTTCCCTGTGATCTCCGACATGGCGCCTGCAACTTGTCGGTTGCCCCGTTCATTCACTTTGCATGCACAGATCCGTGTTTTTCGCGCGGTTGTATTCAGCCCTGTGCAGGGTCAGCCCCCGATTGTTTAACAAAAGAAAACGCCGCGCGGTCATCATTCACGGATCCACCTGGTATCACTGGATGCAACCTACCATACAGTGCTCGCCATACGGTACGTACGATCTGGCTCTTGGGCCTGCCGCTTTCTATTTTCGTAGCTTTCCCCTGCTTTTATGGCTTTTACAGACCACTCCGATCCGCACCACGATGCATCTCAAACCGATTCCTCGCCAACGGACAAGCCCGCCCCGTCATCTGAGGGCGTAGACCGCCGGGCCTTTCTAAAGCGCACCGCCCTCTCTTCCGCTGCGCTCAGCATGGGACTGTGGAGCGGTGATGGCGCTCCGGCTAACGCTGCCCCGCGCCCCCGGGCCGATGTGCAGGGAGATGCGCGCAATGTCATTTTCCTGGTGGTCGATGGCATGAGTCAGGGCACGCTCACCATGACCGACCAGCTCCTGCAGCGCCACCACGACCGCACCTCGCACTGGGTCGATCTGTACCGCGAGCAGGCGTACGACACGCAAGCGTTCATGGACATGGCTCCGCTTAACTCGCTCGTTACAGGGTCTGCTGCCGCGGCCTCGTCGTGGGGGTGCGGCCATCGCATCAACAATACGATGCTGAATATGGACCCCGATGAGAATCCCTACCGCACCATCTGCCAGATTTTTCGGGACGCAGGAAAGGCCAACGGTCTGGTGAGCACTGCACGCATCACCCATGCTACGCCCGCCGGTTTTGGCATCAACATGGCCGGACGGTGGATGGAAGACGACATCGCCGAGCAGTACCTGGAGCGCGAGTACGACCTGCTTATGGGCGGCGGTACGCGCCACTTCACCGCTGAAGGCCGCGAGGACAATCAGGATCTTCTTGCAGGGTTTCGCGATGCCGGCTATCGCGTCGTTCGCGATCGAGGCGACCTGAACGCTCTTGCTGATGCCGAGAAGGGGCTCGGCCTCTTCTACGATAGTCATCTGCCGTATGAGATCGACCGGCGTAACATCGACCGACTTGCCACGACGGTGCCCACGCTGTCCGAAATGACGGAGACAGCCCTCGAACGCCTCAACCGCCACGAAGAGGGCTTTCTGCTCCAGGTCGAAGCCGGACGCGTAGACCACGGGGCCCACTCGAATGACACCGTCGGTATGCTGTACGATCAGATTGCCTTCGACGATACCATCGCTGCGGTGCTCAACTTCGTGGCCGACCGCGATGATACGCTGCTCATCATTACAACCGACCACGGCAACGCCAACCCCGGCCTCAATGCCATTGGCGATCGCTACGAGGACTCGCCCGGCATGTTTGACCGCATTGCCAACTTCCAGCGCTCAAATGAGTGGATCTTCCGCGAACTCGATGAAGAAAGCACCATCGACGAAATTCAGGAGCGCGTGGCCTTTGCTTGCAACCTCGACATCGGCACCGATGAGGCCACAACACTACAGCAAGCACTCAAGGGGGAGTTTGAAGCGGTCTACGATCCGCGCAGTAGCGCCTCGGCAGTGCTCTCTGCCCTGCAAGCCAACTACACCGCCGTCAACTGGATTGGTAGCATGCACACCTCCGACTACGTGCCGCTCATTGCCATTGGCCCGGGTAGCGATACGCTGGGCAGTTTTGTGCGCAACACCGAACTGTTCGACCTAATGGTGGATACAGCAGGCGTGCGTGCCCACGCTGAAGGATAAACGCATAGAATAGACGCATAGAATACACGCATAGAATAGCCCCAACAAAAAAAACGCGCAGCCCTCTCCGTCCCCCGTGAGAGGCGCTGCGCGCGTTGCGTATGGCTGCTACCAAAGGCAACGGCCAGACGCAAGGCGGGGAGTTTGTATCTCAATGCAAGGTGGCATGCTCCCCGTCCATTCCCACAAGCGGAATACACGCCCGGTACCGGACACGCCCCCGCAACTTTTTTCGAAGGGCCTTTTCTGGGGGATGCGAAGGCTTTGCCCTCTCGGTTATGCCGTTTCGGATTCAGTGGGTATATCTTCGCCCCGAAGTTCGGCCCAGGCGCGCCGGGTGGACTCCTGAAACACCGATACGTCGCCGCGCCACGGTACCACGCAGATGTCGTTGCGATGCCGGTACAGCCAGTGCATCCCCAGCCGAATTTCGTTAATGGCACGCTTGCTGAAGGTCGCCGCTTCCTTGGTCTGCAACCAGGTGTCGATATGCGCTTTTGCTTCGGTGCAGGCCGTGTCGGCGTGCGTGTCGGCGTCGTACACCGTGGTGCCCTGCAGGCGGCCATGGCGGATCCACAGCCCGTGCATCGCCCCGTCGATGTCGGCGTGATACCATACCACACCCTGCCGCCTGCGCACCGGCGCTTGCCATAGCCGCTGCCGCCGCACGAAGCGCTCCACTGCCTCGTGACCATCGCGAAACTCGGCAGCCCGCTCAAAATCGAGCTTGTCGGAGGCGTCTTGCATGCGCTCGTGCAGGTAGCCAAGCAGTTCAGTGGAGCGCCCTTCCAGAAACGCCTCGACCTGATCGACCGTCGTGTCGTAGTCAGCATCAACATCGTCTTCGCAGGGGGCCAAGCAGCGGTCCATGTCGGCATAGAGGCAGCGCTGGCCCAGGCGCAGGGTGTCGTCGTCGCATTCGCGCAGCGGGTAGCGCCGCGCCGCCATGTCGATGATACGTTCGGCCTGGTCGGCGTTGCGCACCGGACCGTAGTAGGCGGCGGTGTCGTCCTCCAGGCGATACGACCAGCTCAGTTTGGGATACGATTCGGTGCGATCGAGCATTAAGAAAGGCCGCCGCCGGTAGCGCCGCTGCGCCCGGTTGTAGCTGGGCTTGTTCTCTTTGATGAGCCGTGCCTCCAGCAAGAGGGCCCCCAGCTCCGTATCCGTCGTCCGCCAGGTGATGCGGCGCAGCTTTTTGAGCAGCTTGCGCGTGCGCGCTGGCTTCGACTCGATGCCTGTAAAGTAGCTACGCACGCGATTCGAGAGCCGCTTGGCCTTGCCGATGTAGAGCGTAGTGCCGTTACTTGCCTTAAAGAAGTAGACACCCGGCGCATCTGGCAGGGCGGGGAGCGTTTCGTTGCGCAGCCGGTCGATGTGCGGCGGCGCACTTCGTACGCTACGATACGAGCGGTTCTGAAAGCGCATCAGCTCGTCGAGCGTGTCGATCTGATGCTCGAAGGCGCACTGGTTCAGAAATCGCATGAGGATGCGTCCGGTGGCCTCGGCATCCCCCAGCGCCCGATGCCGCCCGTTTACGCGCACATCGTAGAAGGTAGAGAGCGCCGAGAGCCCGCGCGATTTGAGTCCGGGCAAGAGACGCCGCGCCAGACGAAGCGAGCACAGCGTGTCGTTGCCGAGTGGCTCGTGGCCCAGCCGGGTGAGGGCGGCATTCAGGAATTTCTCATCGAACGACAGGTTGTGCGCCACCAGCACATCATCGCCCAGAAAGTCGAGATAGTCTGGCAGCACCTCTTGCATGCGCGGCTGATCGACGACCATGGCGGTGTTGATCCCCGTAAGCCGCTGGATGTTCTTTGGCACCGTGCGCTCGGGGTTGATGAGCGACTGGAAGCGGTCCACAACTTCGCCGTGCTGCACCTTCACAGCCCCCAGTTCGAGGATGCGGTCTTGGCCCGCCTTAGGACCGGTGGTTTCGGTGTCGGTAACAACAAAGCAGGTTTGGTCGAGTGAGGGCATACCAGTTCAACGCGGGACAGGCAACACGAACAGACAGCGAAAACGGCACGGTAGTGGATAGACGTTACGTGATAGCTCTCCTGATAAAAATCTTTCCTGAGGCGAACGGTCTCCCGTTCGCCTATGCCAGTCTCCGGCTACTGGCATATTTCCTCTATCACTTAGCGTTGAACCGCTACCAACGGCACTACTCTTCGGAGCGCGCGGGCACAAGCTGTTCGCGTTTGTGCTGACGCTGCTCTTCGGGCGAGAGGCTATAGTCATAGTCGAAAAGCGCGCCCTCCCACGAGCCGTACTGCGGATTCGGAAGCATGAACCAGCGCGTGCCCCAGAATCCACGATGGGTTGCGCTCATACGCTCGCGCTCGTCGAGCGAGGTTTCGACTTCGGACAAGAAGTCGCCCAGGTTGTCGCCGATCTGCATCACGATGCGGTGCGATTGCATGATGTGCTCGCGTCGTGGGGTTTTGTCGGAAGCAGCCCAATCCTCACGCTGCCCGCGCATGATGAGGTGCTCATCATCAACCGGAAAGCCCAGCGCCTCCAAGTTGTCGCGCGTGGCGCTGCGCACGGTGTCGCGGCGGTTGGTGAGGTAGAACACGGTGACGCCAGCGTTGGCAGCCTCCTCAACAAAGCGCAGTGCACCCGGCACAGCAGTGGCCTTGCGCTCGCGGCACCAGGCATTCCACGATTCGGTGTCGTACGTCTCGTCATCCAAGATGAGGCGCGCCTGGTAGGGCGAGTTGTCGAGCACCGTTTCGTCGACGTCGAGGATGACCGCAGGTGGTAGATCGGCGTACGCGCCAGTGCGCATCTGCTCACTCTGCTCCACCGCAGCAGTCAGGGTCGAATCGTCCAGCAGCGCCGGAAGTTGCTGGGCCGCCTGGGCATAGGTCTGGCGCAACAGCGCGTCGTACTCGGCGCTTCGCTGCATCCAGAGCGTCGCGTTCAGGCTCTGATGATGCAGCTCCGCCTGGGCGGTTGCTGTAGGGGGCTGCTCAGAAGAATCGGTGGTGGGTGCCGTGCCAGCGCATCCGCCAACCCCAACCACAAGAAAAAGAAGCAGCGCAGTGCGGGTCGTCCAACGGTGAAACGTATCAGTCACAGCATCAACAAAGGGCAAGGAGCGGAATCATGGCGTTCCAATGCATGCGCATCGGGCCATGTAATCTAATTACCACATGCGGCCACCTGCAACTTTCCCTGCGTTGAGGTTGGGCATCTGGCGCAGTAGTGCTTTGTTTTTGCGAAAT
>NZ_JAWOAR010000190.1:0-8167 GCF_046498435.1 Longimonas sp.
GGTGGAAGCCGCAGGAGAGCAGGAAGGCGTTGAAGCTCTCGGCCGGCTCACTGCCGGGCTGGCCGCCCAGGGGATCGCCGGCGAAGAACTCGGCGCTGGTGTGTTCATAGGCCTCGACCGCATCGGGATTGGTGATCTGGGTCCGCTTGGGACGCTCGCCCCGGTCGGGCGCACACGCCACCCACTGGTTCGTAAGGCGGTCGCGGCGCACATGATACGCAGATAAGTTCATAAACAACAGGTGGTTCGGTGAGCAGGCAGCAAATCGGACCGAGCAAAAAAGCTACCGCAGCGCATCTTCGAGCGCCGTGGCGGCGTCGGTGCTGCCATCGCGGTACTTGATGATAATCGGCGTGTAGAGCGAAAGCCCGTGGGCCGTGCCAAAGTCGGTCTCTAGCGGACGCGAGCCGGATACGACCACGGCGTTTTCGGGAACGGTGAGCGTGCCCTCCTCATCTGCCGTAATGATTTCACCGTCAACCGCGTCGTACAGCCGCGTCGAGCTGGTCAGCTGCACACCCGCCGCAATCACCGCGCCGGTGCGCACCACGCAGCCTTCGTAGACGCCCGCCTGACCGCCCACGAACACGTCATCTTCAATGATGACCGGCGTCGCGTTCACCGGCTCCAGCACGCCGCCAATCTGTGCCGCCGCCGACAGGTGCACGCGCTTTCCAATCTGCGCGCAACTGCCCACCAGCGCGTGCGAGTCGATCATGGTGCCTTCGTCGACATACGCGCCCACGTTTACGTACATCGGCGGCATGCCCACCACGCCCGGCGCCAGGTAGCTGCCGGTGCGCACCGCCGATCCGCCCGGTACCAGACGCACGCCATCCGACTTCTGGACCGGTTTTACGGGATACGTATGCTTATCGTAGAATGGAAAATTGGCGGTCGAATAGTCCACGATGCGTCCAATCCGAAAGCCGAGCAGAATGCCCTGCTTCACCCAGGCGTGGGCCGTCCAGGTGCCGCTGTCGTCGGGCGAGGCGGAGCGGACCGTGCCCGTGTTGAGCGCACGCACCAAATCGGCTACGGCATCGCCCGAAGCGCCCGCGTCGGGGTCGTCCTTAGCGGCGAGGGATTCAATTCGGGAGCGGAGCGCATCTACATCAATCATGCTCATGTCAGGACTTGTGGGACAAACAGACCAGCCTTCAACATGCAACGCGGCAGCGCCATTGTAAAGGAGGCGGCTGTGAAAACATCGTCGGGGTGCTCTCTTCGTACGCCGTGCTCAGGCTGCGGTTGGATCTCTATCCCGGCAGGCGCGGTACGTGCATCCGGCATGTATTCGGCATGCCCTCGCGCTCTTTTCTCGTAGATACGTTTGCTCTTATGATCCGCCGCACCCTCATTGTGCTCGCCGTTTGCGCTCCGCTTGCCATCGCCGGATGCCAGTGCTCCGACAAGCCCGACATTGGCCCTGTAGAAGACGACAACGCGCATCAGATTGCCCCTGAGGTGGAATCCGCCCCTGCGGCCGCCCCTCTGCACGCCTAACCCGGCGTCTGATTCCGCCCGCTCGCCTCGCTTGCGCTCCCTTCTGCTGCGCTCATGGCCCTCCCCGACGAAAAGGTAGACGAGATTCGCTCGGCGGTCGACATCGTCGATGTGGTGAGCGATTATGTCCGCCTGAAGCGCTCGGGACAGAGCTACAAGGGCCTGTGCCCCTTCCACGACGAAAACACGCCGTCTTTCCACGTCAACCCCGAAGACAACCTTTACTACTGCTTTGGCTGCCAGAAGGGCGGCGATGTGTTCTCGTTTGTGCAGGAGATGGAGGGCGTCGGGTTTGTGGAGAGCGCGCGCTGGCTGGCCGAGCGCACCGGCGTGTCGCTCCCGCAGTCAGAAGCCGAAGAGGAGGCCGCCTCCCATCGCGAGGCCATCTACCAGGCGCTGCGCATTGCCGGACGCTTTTTCTACCGGCAGCGCACGCAGTCCGAACGCGGGGCCCCCGCCCGTCGCTACCTGAGCGAGCGCGACTTCGATGCCGCCACGCTCAAAACCTTCGGCGTGGGCTACGCGCCCGACTCGTGGGATGCGCTGCTCACTGCCGCGCAAGAGGAGCACCTAAAACCTGAGGTACTGCACGACGCGGGGCTCATCATTGAGCGCAACTCAGGCGACGGCTACTACGACCGCTACCGGGGGCGCATCATCTTCCCGATCTTCTCGCACATCGGTAAGGTGGTTGGATTCGCCGGGCGCATTCTGGATGCCGACGCCGATCAGCCCAAGTACATCAACTCGCCCGAGACCGATGTCTACCACAAGAGCGATGTCTTGTACGGCCTCTACCAGGGCAAGCAGGCCATCCGGCGCGAGAAAGCGGTCTGGGTGGTGGAGGGCTACACCGACGTGATGGCGCTGCATCAAGCTGGGATTGAGCATGCGGTGGCCACGTGTGGCACCGCGCTTACGCCCCGCCACGTGCAGATGCTCGACCGCTATGCGCAGCGCGTGATCTTGCTCTTTGATGGCGACGAAGCCGGGGGCCGTGCCGCCCGGAGCGGACTCAAAACGGTGCTGTCGGAGGGCCTTGGCGCGTACGCTGTTACGCTTCCCGCCGGGCACGACCCCGACAGCTACGTGAAGGAGCACGGCGCCGATGCGCTGCATCAGCACGTGGCCAACACGCGCAGCGACCTGCCGCAGTTTATGGTGAACCAGGCCCGCGAGGCCGGACGTATGCAGACCCCCGAGGATCGCGTAGAGGTGCAGTCGGAGGTCGTGGCGGCGGTGGCAGCCATCCCCGACCCCAACCTGCGCCGCGAGTACGTCCGCCAGGCCGCCGACGTGCTCGATGTGCCTCCCGGCGACCTGCTGGCCGACCTGGAGCGGCAGCGCGATGCGCAGCAACAGAAACAGCGCCGCCGGAGCCGCCGCTCGCGCCCAAGCCCGCCGCCGCCTCAAGACAATGGCACGCCCAGCGCCTCCCCCCGTACCCCTACCACGAATGAAGGCGACTCGCAGGAACGCGATGCGGACCGCTCCTACCGCGTGCTGCCCGAGGAGCGCTTGCTGCTGCGCCTGATGCTGGAAAAGGGCGGCCGCATGATTCAGTACGTGCTCTCGCACATGGCGCTCGACGAGTTTAGCGAGGGTCCGGTGCGCAAGCTGGTGCAGTGCCTCATGCAGATGTACAAAGACGGCAGCGTGCAGCCCGACCGCATTCTGCGCGGCGAGGAAGGCCCGGCCCTCCAGCAACTGGCGGCCTCAGTACGAGTGGATGAGTACAGTCCGTCCGAGAACTGGGAGCACCGCCGCGACATTCGGGTGCCACGGCTGAACGAGCGTCCGTACGAGGCCGCCGCCAGCGCGATGACGCTGCTGAAGCTCGACCGTGTGGACGAAGCCCTGCGCGACGCCCGCGCCGACATCCGCCGGGCCGACCGCGAGGGCGTTGACGACCTCACCCCGCTCCAAAACCGCCTGATGAAGCTCACCAACCTGCGCAAGCACATCCAGAACCGCGACTACCTCAACGACCCGCCTACGGGCTGATGCTCGCTACTGCTTTCACCATTTCGCCCCCGTACTATGTCCGACTCGTCCGCTTCTACCCGCCTGCACATGTCGCGCGTGCTGGCGCCCCAGCCGGTGCCCGAGGATCCCTCACTCGACCATCCGAGCCTCTACTTTAACCGCGAGCTAAGCTGGCTCGATTTCAACTGGCGCGTGCTCGACCTGGCCCGCGATAGCCGCACGCCTCTTATGGAGCGCATTCGGTTTATCGGGGTGGCCGCCTCCAACCTGGACGGATTTGTGCGCAAGCGCGTGGGTGGTCTGAAGCGGCAGATTGCCAATGGCGAGGTACCCATCGGACCCGACGGCCGCACGGCTGAGGAGCAGCTCGCGCTCATCACCAGTGCAGTGCAAGACCAGCACGACGCCATCCACGCCGCGTGGACCGATCAGGTGGCGCCCGCTGCACACGACGCCATCGGGCTGGCCATCCGCCCGTGGTCCGAGGTGCCCGCCGATGACCAGTCGCGCCTCACCGCCTACGTCGAAGACCGCATCGTGCCCATCCTTACGCCGCTGGCGGTCGATCCGGGACGGCCCTTCCCCTTTATCTCCAACATGAGCCTGTCGCTGGCGGTAGTGCTCACGAATCCGAACAAGGGCACCGAGCACTTTGCTCGCGTAAAAGTGCCGAAAGCACGAGCCCGCTGGATTCCGCTCAACGCGCCAATGGAGTTCATCCCCATCGAGGCCCTGGTGGCCGCGCACGTCGACCGGCTGTTTCCGGGGATGCAGGTCGAAGGCGTCTACCCGTTTCGCGTTACGCGCAACGCCGAAGTACCCCGCGATGACGACGACCCCGACGATCTGCTCGAATCGATCTCCGAGCGGCTCCGTGAGCGGCGGTTTGCTCCCGTTGTGCGGCTGGAGATCGACGGCAGCATGCCGCAGGGTGTACAGTCGTTCCTGCAAGGCAAGCTGAATGTGCCCAACGAAGACGTGTTCGTCACCGAGCATCCCATTGACCTCACGGATGTGGATGATCTGGCCGACTTGCATGTGCCCGATGCCCGCTTCGATCGCTCACTGCGCTTTCCGAGTTGGACGCCCACCGCGCATCCCAACCTGCCGCATCCCACAGACCCTTCAGACCGCTCCATGTTTGCGGCCATTCGCGAGCGCGACGTGCTGCTGCACCATCCGTATCACTCCTTCGAAGACAGCGTACAGCGCTTTATTGAAGAAGCCGCCCACGACCCCGAGGTGCTCGCCATCAAAATGACGCTGTACCGCACCTCCGAAGACTCGCCCATTGTGAAGGCCCTCATTGAAGCCGCCGAGCAGGGCACGCAGGTCGCTGTGCTCGTAGAGGTAAAGGCCCGCTTCGACGAGGAAAAGAACATCGCATGGGGCCGCAAGCTCGAAGATGCCGGCGTGCACGTAGCCTATGGCGTGGTCGGACTCAAGACGCACGCCCAGGCGGCCCTCGTCGTGCGCCGCGAATCCGACGGCCCGCGCACCTACATCCACATCAGCACCGGCAACTACAATACGCGCACCGCTCGCCAGTACACCGACTACGGACTGCTCACCGCGGCGCCGCAGCCCAGCCGCGATCTCACGCAGCTGTTTCACTTCCTCACCGGCTTCTCGCCCGACCAGTCGTACAACACCCTCGTTACCGCCCCACAGTCCATGCGCGCCACCTGGCATCGGCTTATTACAGAGGTCATCGAAGCCGCTGCATCCGGCCAGGAGGCACGCATCCTCCTGAAAATGAACGAGCTGACCGATGTGGAGCTCATCAAAGACCTGTACCGCGCTTCGCAGGCGGGTGTGCCGGTCGATCTGATTGTGCGCGGACAGTGCCGCGTCCGTCCGGGCGTACCCGGCATCAGCGAGAACATTCGCGTGCACAGCATCGTCGATCGCTTTCTGGAGCACGACCGCGTGTTCGGCTTTCAGGCGGGGGCCAACACCCACGTGTACATCAGCAGTGCCGACTGGCAGAGCAGCCGCCTCGATGAACGCGTCGAAGCCGCCATGCCCGTACGCAACGACGCCCTGCGCCAGCGCCTGATACAGCACCTAAATGCCGCCCTCGAACCCCGCCCGCGCACCTGGGCCCTCCGCCCCGACGGACGCTACGTGCGCACCCACGATGGCACTCACACCCAAAGCCTGCAGGAACTCCTCATGCAGCAATACGCCGACCGGTAGCAGTCCCCTCTCATCTCCACAAGTTGAGCACGGAATGCACCGTACATGCCCATCCGCTTTTTGTAGAGGGGAACACCCAGGCCCCGCCCAATCCACCATCTGTACCGCGCCCCGATGGCTCGTTTTCTCATTTACGGCTTCGTTCTTTTCGTTCCACTTGGATGGCTGGCCGGCTGCACCCCGAGCGATTCGGAACGCCCTGCCTCCCCAACCAACGACCCCGTGGCGTACGGCGAACGCGTGTATGACTTACGCTGCCAAACCTGCCACCAGGCCGATGGCAGTGGCGTACGCGGCGCTTTTCCGCCACTCAAGCCGAACAAATGGGTCCAGGGCGACCGCGGACGACTCATCCGGCTGGTGCTGCACGGCATGAGCGGCGAAATCGAGGTGCGCGGCGAGCGCTACCAGGGCGTCATGCCCGCGTTCGGGTACCTAAACGACGACGAGGTTGCTGCCGTGCTTACCTACGTGCGTCAGAGCTTTGGCAACGACACCACGGGCGTATCGCCCGAGCACGTCGCTGCCGTCCGTGCTGCCAACGAAGCCCCACGCGGCGGCTGGTCTGCCCGCGAACTGTGGGAGGCTACCGGCATCCCCGAAACCGCCCCTCCCGATTCCACCACGGAAGCCCCACCCGCCGCCGAGTAGCAGGCATCTACCGCACCACCGTCACCCGCTGCGTGTCGACGGGTCCGTCTTCGGTCTGCATCCGCAAAAAGTAGGTGCCGCTGGCGAGTCCGCTCACGTCAAGCTGCGCTTCCGTGCGGCCCTCTGCTGGGCGTGTAGGTGCCTGCGGCGATCCAGATCTCGTCGGTGCCGCCAGCGGCATCCAGGGCACCTTGCAGGTTGGTGTAGGTCGTGCTCCAACTGGTGCCGTCTTCGGTCCCCGATGTGTTACCTGCATCCACGTAGATCTGGGCGTGGGCCGATTGGGGGGCCATCAGGCTTAGCACGATTAGGCATACCCCTGCCAGGCCCCGTCTCAATGAGCCTCCCCGCAATGACCGCAATGAGCCCAGCAGGGCGGAATGTGCAACGTTCGCCCCCGACAGATGAGGGACTCTCAACAGATGGGCGCACAGCGTAAAAAACGAATCACGTAGTACGGCGCGCATTGAGGCAATCATCGACATGTAAGGTAATAGATGGAGGGCAGCGCCACCATTAAGAGGCAAGGGCATGCGCATCTCATTGGTGTTGTTCTGTGTTATAATCTACCGACCGGGTGCGACAAACGCTTTCGTTTATGTCCCAAATCTTTTACTATACGTCCCAAATCGGCCTCAAGCGACTCAAATGGGGCGTCGTGGGTGTATGGAGGGATGGTTGGAGGAGTACATCGTCCCGAAGGCCGACTGACGAAGTACATCCGGTGTCCGGCAGAGAAGCGATCTCACAACGCGGCAACCGGATTTGTGGTATGAGTCACAAAAAAAACGCCCGGCATCTTTCCGATGCCGGGCGAGAGCCCTCTTAGAATGCGTTGTGCTATACATCTGATCGCTGTTGAACATACCGAAATGCTTTTTTATGCCCTCACACCGTCATCCCAGACGGAGCGGAGCGACGATCTGGGATCCATGCCCCAATGGAGGGATGTATTAGCGGAGTGAGTTCGCCCTCAACCGGCGAATGGATTACTTCGTGCGTACCACAGGCATGACCTTCGGCCCTCGCTTCGCTCGGCTCCGGATCAGCGGCGCCAGGGGCGCCTTGCCTGTCCTGAACTCGATTCAGGATCTGGATGACGGGCGTTGGGGGGCTGTGCGACTTCTGAACCTATAGCACAACCCGTTCTCAGGTCATCTTGACGTCCCCAGACAGAGGCACAGCGGTGCTCAGAATAAGAACTCAAAACAGGCTCTCACGCAGGCCGGGCAGCATCGCGTCCCGGCTGTCAGCGTTGAGATGCTTCACTGCGTTCAGCATAACCGTGGAAGTACAACAGTGGCGGCAAGGCCGTATCATGGTGATGGGCAATTGTCTCCATCCCAAGTCATCCTGACTCCCGACCGCCATCGCCTAGTCCTTGCACATAACTTTCTCTCTGATATTTTGTTAGCAAGAAGTTTGTTTGCTTTACCACTTGTTCAACCATATCCCCCTTTGCTATATCGACTGTATGGTCCGTGCCATTGAGTCCACATTCAGATCATCGGTTTGGGGGATTTAGTTTACAGGATTCACGCCTCCTCGTGGCATGAAGCCCTTGTATGAAGCCCTTTCGGCCTCGAAGAAGTGGGCCGCCCGGACGAAGCCTGGAGGGACGCGCCCGAAAATTGATCCTGTTTGAGCGAGCCTGCGAGTGAGTTTGATCAATTTTAGCGGACCGGAGGGCGCAGTCAGGCCCAGTTCTTCCAGGGGCCCTTGCGGTCATCCTTTGGGCCTGACTGTGCCCTCCGGTCCGCTAAAATTGATCAAACTCACTCGCAGGCTCGCTCAAACAGGATCAATTTTCGAGCGCGTCCCTCCG
>NZ_JAWOAR010000010.1:0-24495 GCF_046498435.1 Longimonas sp.
GAAAATCATCCACTTTGCCCCGTGTCGCCGTATGGGGTGAGTAAGTTGGCGTCGGAGAAGTACCTGGACTTCTACCGCGAAGAGTATGGCATCCCCTACGTGTCGCTGCGCTACGCAAACGTGTACGGACCGCGTCAGAATCCGGCTGGAGAAGCAGGTGTCGTTGCGATTTTTATTGAGCAGATGCTGAAGGGAGAGACGCCGACGATTTACGGCGATGGCACGCAGACGCGCGATTACATCTACATCGACGATGTGGTTGCGATGAACCGTGCGGTGATGGAGTATGAAGGCACACGTATTTTCAACGTGGGTACAGGTGAAGAAACCAGCCTAAACACGATCTTCGCAGCCATTCAGAAGCATACAGATCCGAGCATTGATAACGCGTATGGACCCGCACAGCCCGGCGAGCAGATGCGCAGCGTGCTTGATATTTCGCGGGCACAAGATGAACTCGGATGGACACCGACGACCGACATGGATTACGGGATTGGGAAGACCGTGGAATGGTTTGAGTCGCAACTGGCCTCGCCCGAAGTGTAGTACCCGTTATTGCAATTTAAGATTTGCAATGAGCTTGGTAGTCGCTGGAAACACGTTCAGCAGCGATTTTCACTTGCGGCACCGCTCCCACGTCAGGTTATCCCATGACTTGATCCGAGCTCCATGCTGAGGGTGAGCAGCACAGCGTGCAAACTGGCACTCTCGTCCACCCAAAGGCCAGCCGCCAGCCGTGCACGGCCCATGCCGTCTCCTGGATCCTGGATCGCGTTCGCAAGCTCACTTGTCCAGGATGACATTCCGGGGGCAAGGCGAAACCCCCACACCCAGTCATCCTGAACTTACCTGACCTTGACCCCGATCAAGGGATTCAGGATCCATTTACGAAGGGCCACTCAAGCTGACAAACCCGGCCCGCTATGGGGTCACGGGGGCACGCGGTTGGTTTACTATGAGGTGTACGATGACATCCACACGGATCCACACGGCGATTGAGCGAGGAAAGCAACTGAAAGGTTGGCGACGTGCCTAAAAGATTCAACCCTAAAAGATTCAACCCTAAAAGATTCAACCCTAAAAGATTCAACTGATTGAGACGGAAAAACCGACGTGGGAGGATCTGTACACGCTGATCTAAGGCAATGCTAACTTTGTGGGGCTGGTGCCTTTTATGGATTTTGGGTTGCGCTTGTATACTTTTTGTCCAAGACAACGCTTGAAGGAGGGCTACCCCACACCTCGTCATTCCAGACGGAGCGAAGCGGAGATCTGGAATCCATGCTACGGTGGACAACCAGGTCGCTGAATCGGCATTGCCGTCTACCTCAAAGGCCAGCCGCCAGCCGTGCACGGCCCATGCCGTCTCCTGGATCCTGGATCGCGTTCGCAAGCTCACTTGTCCAGGATGACATTCCGGGGGCAAGGCGAAACCCCCACACCCAGTCACCCTGAACTTGCCTGCCCTTGACCCCGATCAAGGGATTCAGGATCCACATCCTGCGGAGGAACAGCAAAGCTCACAAACTGGCACGCCCGTCCGCTCGAAAGCTTGTTGCCAGACATGCGGGCCGTGTGATGTCTCCTGGGTTGCCCAGGGGGCGAGGAATCCCGTCCTCACAAGTCAGACGAAAGACTTGCTGGAGCTGATAACGAAACGAGCAGGAGGCGAACAATTACGGTGCTCCGAGAATAGCAGATCACCCATGTCGTGCGCTTGATGCTGCCGTACAACGCACATAATCCGTTATTGCAAAATAAAAAATGTATCAGGTCGAACTTCAGCAATTTGAGGGTCCGCTCGATCTCCTGCTTTTCTTCATCAAGCGGGATGAAATTGACATCTACAACATTCCCATCGCCCAGATCACAGATGAGTACCTGACGTATGTGCGCGTGCTCGAAGAGATTGATCTGGATGGCGTCGCCGATTTTATCTACATGGCTGCGCTGCTGATTAACATTAAAGCGCAAATGCTCCTTCCAAGTCCCAACGAGAATGAGGACGGCGAGGAGGTCGACCCGCGACGCGAACTTGTGGAGCGACTGCTGGAGTACGTGCGCTTTAAGGAAGGGGCTGATCAGCTGGCTGTGCGACGCGAGAAGCGAAACCGGCATGCCACGCGAGGCGATGCCTCGCCCGTGCGCGAGCAGTACGAGCAGCACCCTGCCAAAGCGGTAGATCATACTGTATACGACCTGATGGATGCGCTGGCCCACATGCTGCACGAGCCTCCCGAAGACAAAGATCCGACCCATGAAGTGGCCCCGCTGGAGTACTCCGTTGACGAGCAGCAGCGCTACGTAATGGATCGCCTGCGTCATGCGCGCGAACTGTCGTTTCGGTCGGTCATTCGAGAGCGCTCGAAGCCGTTTATCATTGCCACCTTCCTGGCGGTGCTCGAACTGGCGCGTCAGCACCATCTGCGCATCCACATAAACGAGTCGCGAACCAATTTTGCACTCCGCTGGCAAGACAATGCCTCCAACGGGGTAGATTCCACCGTGCCGCAGGCTTCGTAGTCTGAGTTGGCTACGGGGCGGAGCTCCAACCTGTCGCATCCCCCTGCACCCACCCATTGTACGCTGCATGACAAACTCCGACCCCGCACTTGGTTTTGGCGTGAGTCCGCGTCTTCTGAAGGCGACTGAGGCGCTGCTGTTTGCCGCCGATGATCCCATTGGGGCAGAGCGCATCGCCGAGATTGTAACGGAGGTAACGGGCGAAACCAAGGTCGATGCCGAGCGCGTGGAGACGGTCATCGAGGCGCTGCAGGAGGCGTACAACACTAACGAACGCGCCTTCGAAATTGTGGCATGGGCAGGTGGATACCGCATGGTGACCCGCGAAGAAGTGGCGCCCTTCGTAAAAGCGATGGTGCAAGACGAACAGCGGCAGTCGCTCTCGCGCTCGCTGCTGGAAACGGTAGCTGTGGTCGCGTACAAACAGCCGGTTACGCGTCCAGAGGTGGATTTCGTGCGTGGCGTGAACTCCGATTATGCGCTTCGTAAGCTCATGGAGCTGGAGCTGGTGGACGTGAAAGGACGCAGCGAATCGCTTGGGCGTCCGCTCTTGTACGGCACGACCCCCGAGTTTCTGGAGCAGTTCGGGCTCAACACGCTCGACGATCTGCCCACCATCCGCGAGGTGGAGGAGTTGCTCGACGATCCGAACTTTGATGACGAGCGGGCACAGCTCCTTCAGCTGAAGACCGAAGAGGCCGCCGATGCGCTTGGCGATGCGATGCCTGACAGCTTGCAGAAGATTGCTGAGGCTGAAGCGAATGATGCCGACGCCGCTCCCTCTGAAGATGAGCCAAACCCATCAGAACAGAGTGACACCTCTGTATCCTCCCAATAACAACCTGATAGCAAACCGCTTATGAGCACGCCAACGGTGCCTGAAGACGGCATGCGCATCAACAAGTACCTGAGCCGTGCGGGCGTGTGTTCGCGGCGCAAGGCCGATACGCTGGTGGAGGCGCGGCGCGTTGCCATCAACGGAGACGTCGTCACCGCCCACGGCACGCAGGTGCATCCGGGCGATACGGTGGCGGTGGATGGTGAGCCAGTAGGATTGCAAGAGAAAGAGTATCTGGTGCTCAACAAGCCTGCCGGATGCATCACGACCGTGAGCGATGACCGCGGACGCCAAACCGTCATGGATGTGATTGGACGCGGCGATGCGAATCCGGCAGGGCTGGCCCCTGTGGGACGCCTGGATCGCGAGACGACGGGTGTGCTGCTTCTCACGAACGATGGCGACCTGGCTCATCGGCTGATGCATCCGCGTTACGAGATCGACAAGATCTACTTTGTAGAGACGAGGCATCCCGTTAAGCCGCACCAGCTCGACCAGTTGCGACGCGGGGTAGACATTGGCGATGATCGTCCCGCTCGTGCCGCAGATGCCGCGTATGTACAGCCTCCGAAGAAAGACTGGATCGCCCTGAAGCTGCACGAAGGGCGCAACCGTCAGATTCGCCGTATGTGCGATGCGCTGGGGCACCGCGTGCAATCGCTCGACCGCGTGCAATTTGGAGGGATTACCCTGCACGGGCTGGAACGCGGCGCCGTGCGATCGCTTACCGAACAAGAAATAGCTGACCTCCGGAACCGTGTATCCTGACCCCGCCATGATGACTTCTGCTGCGAAAACGGCTTCCTCGCTCAATGACGCGCTCCAACGCAAAATACGCGCTGAAGGGCTCACCTACGACGACGTACTGCTGGTTCCGCGCCGGTCGAGCGTGATGCCGCGCACGGTATCGACCGCCTCGCGCGTAACGAAGGACATCTCGCTGAACGTCCCGGTTCTGTCGTCGGCTATGGATACGGTGACGGAGGCCGATATGGCAATTGCTCTGGCGCGCGAAGGCGGGGTGGGCGTGCTTCACAAAAACATGTCGATTGAGGATCAGGCAGCAGAAGTGCGCCGCGTGAAGCGCTCTGAGAGCGGCATGATCCTGGATCCGATTACGATTTCGCCGCATGACACGGTAGGCGATGCGCGCAGTATGATGGCGCACTACTCTATTGGTGGCATTCCTGTCATCAACGACGAGCGCAAGCTGGTGGGTATCGTCACGAACCGCGACGTGCGGTTTGAGCTCGAAAACGAGAAGCCCATCCACGAGATGATGACTTCGGAGGGCCTCGTTACGGCCTCGGTCGGTACCACACTCGACGAAGCGGTGCAGATTCTGCAGACGCACAAGATTGAGAAGCTCCCCGTCATTGACGACGACGGCTACCTGAAGGGGCTCATTACGTTCAAAGACATCCGCAAGCGCCGTAAGCATCCCGATGCCTGCAAGGATGAGCATGGACGCCTGCGCGTGGGAGCGGCTGTGGGCGTAACGCCTGATGTGCTCGACCGTGTGTCGGCGCTCGTTGAGGTGGGGGTGGACTTCATCACGGTCGATACGGCGCATGGGCATTCCGAAGGCGTGCTCGAAACCGTAGCCGAGGTAAGCAACCACTTTGGTGATCAGGTGCAGATCATGGCAGGCAATGTGGCTACTGCCCAGGGCACCCGCGACCTGATCGAAGCCGGTGCGCACGCCGTTAAAGTGGGGATTGGCCCCGGATCCATCTGTACTACGCGTGTGGTGGCAGGCGTGGGCGTTCCACAGCTTACCGCGGTGCTCGAATGTGCCGAGGCCGCTTCGGAGTACGATGTGCCCGTAGTTGCCGACGGCGGTATCAAACAGACCGGCGACATCGCCAAAGCGCTTGCTGCGGGCGCGGGGACGGTCATGATCGGGAGTCTGTTTGCCAGCGTGGAAGAGAGTCCCGGTGAAACCATTATCTACGAAGGACGCAAGTACAAGAGCTACCGCGGCATGGGCTCAGTTGGAGCCATGCAGGCCGGAAGCAAAGACCGCTACTTTCAGGACGCGGAAGACAACCTCAAGAAGCTCGTGCCTGAAGGCATCGAAGGCCGCGTGCCGTACAGCGGAACGCTCGCCGAAGTGATCCACCAGATGGTAGGCGGACTCCGTGCTGCGATGGGCTACTGCGGATGCGCTACCGTTCCTGATCTCTACGAAAACGCTCAGTTCACCCGCATCACTGCCGCCGGCATGCGTGAAAGCCACCCGCACGACGTAGAGATCACGCAAGAATCGCCGAACTACTACTCGGGGCGCCATAAGTCGGCGTAATCAAGCTGTTGCTCCACCGCGATTCCATCCCGCTGTATCACTTATTCTCGTCCCCTCTATGCCCACAACCACCGTCGCCGCTACGCACGACCTGCTTCGTGGCATTGCTCGCGATCATGATACCGATGCACTGGTCCTTACGGCACTGCCGGACATCCGGTGGGCCTGCAGCTTTACCGGATCGAACGGACTCCTCATTGCGCGTCCCGATCGGCTTATCTTTCTTTCGGATGGCCGCTACACCGAGCAAGCTGGACGTGAAGTGCAAAATGCAGAGGTTCACACGCCGGGGTACAACCTCTGGGAGTACGTCGAAGAAGAGGGTCTGCTCGACGATGTGGATTCAGTCCTCGTGCAGGCCGATAAGGTGACGGTGAAAACGCTGCACGGATGGCGTGAGCGCTTTCCAGAGATCACGTGGGAAGAGGGCAGCGGGCTGCTTACCGAGCATCGTGGATCAAAGTCGGAGGCCGAGGTCGAGAGACTGCGTGCCGCTCAAGAGATTACCGATACCGTATTTGCAGAGCTCTGCGACTGGATTGAGCCCGGCATGACCGAGCGCGAGGTGGGGGCCGAGATTGTGTATCGTCACCTGCGCCACGGGGCCGATACTATGTCGTTCGATCCGATCGTGGCATCTGGACCGAATGGGGCGCTCCCGCATGCGCGCCCGTCCGATTGCGTGCTGCGTGAGGGCGAGCTCGTTGTCATCGATATGGGCTGCTTTCTGAACGGCTATGCCTCAGACATGACGCGCACCATTGCACTGGGCGAGCCGTCGGAGGAAGCCCGGCGTGTGTACAACATCGTACTGGAAGCACAAGAGTCTGCCCTTCAGTCCGCTCGCAGCGGCATCACCGGAACGGATATCGACGATGTGGCGCGTAATATCATCAAAGAGGCCGGCTACGACGAGTACTTTGGGCATGGACTGGGCCACGGCGTGGGACTCGAAATCCACGAATGGCCGCGCCTCTCGTATCACGTAACGCACGACCTACCCGACGGCGCTGCGGTTACGGTGGAGCCGGGCATCTATCTACCCGAAAAGTTTGGGGTGCGTATTGAAGACATTATCATCCTGCATCCCGACGGCCACGAAAACCTGACGCAGAGCCCCAAAACGCTCCAGGTCATCACGTAGCGGGCAAGGGGATGCGGAAGCTGTCTGCATTATGAAGAAGAAACGCATCCCCAACAGGCAGCGTAGGCATTGTGGATTCATTGTCAACCAACCCGCACGGTCCTATGCCTGATCTGACGCTGAAAGACATCCCTGAATCTGTCTACAAACGGCTCAAAGAGCGCGCCGAGGATAACCATCGCCCGCTCGAACAGGAGGCGACGCAGATTTTGGAAGCGGCTCTCATAGACCGCAGTGCCGAAGACGTCATTGCCCGCGCCGAAGCGCTCAACCGGCGGCTGGGGCGTACCTTTCCGGACATCGTCAACGAAGCCAAGCGAAAGGGGCGCGCATGATCGTAGTCGATAACGACGTTTTAAGCTACTTCTGGATCGCAATTAGCAACCGATCGGAGTCCGCCCGACGTGTTCGAGCACACGACGAAAACTGGATTGCACCACGTATCTGGCGCTCCGAGTTTCGAAACGTGTTGCGAAGCTACATCCTGGGAGATTACATGACGCTGGCTGAAGCCCAGTCCATTGCGCGCGAAGCGGAGGCCGACCTTGCCCGATCTACGTTTGGCGTGGATACGGATCTGGTGCTCCAGCTGGCCGCAGCGTCGGGCCACTCGGCGTACGACTGCGAGTATGTTGCGCTTGCCCAAACCCGTGACCTCCCGCTTGTAACTGGCGATAAGCAACTGGCGGCTCGCTTCCCCAACACCGCGCACCTCCTCGAATCCTTTGCTGCGCAGTAACTGCGCATTGTTTCCCATCTTGCACTGCTGGTATGGCCCGACGATTGTTCGCTGCATGGACCTATCTGCTTCTCTTTAGCATCCTGTGGAGCGTAGGGAGTGAAGACGCCACAGCGCAGGCACAGCCCGCCGCAAATACCGAGACCGAGACGACCGAACTGATTGTCCGGCTGGAGGACAACGCCCCGTCTTCGCTCCGACAGGCGCTTGAGACGCCCGATGCCGAGCGCCCGGCTGCCGTTGCGCCGCTCTTTGCCAATGTAGAAGCCACCCGCCCTGCATTTCCAGAATGGGAATCTCAACAGATGGACGGTGCCCCTTCGTGGCCCGTGTATCTGGTGTCCGTGTCCGATGCCGAAACCCTCGCATCTGTACAGCAAACCTGGGCGGATCAGCCAGGCGTGCGCTACGCAGAGCCGAATGATTTCTTTGAGCTGAACATACTGCGCGAATACGAAACGCTGCCGGGTGACTTGCCCATCTCGCTCGACCCCGACACGATTGATTCGCAACTCGACCACCTCGACGTGATCCGTGCGCGCGAGGCTCACACCATCACCCGGGGCGATCCGTCGGTTACGATGGGGGTTATCGACTCGGGCATCTTTTACACGCATCCCGACCTCGAAAACCAGGTGTGGGTGAATCGCGCCGAGGATGTGGCCAACGCCGGGACCTTCGTGCCCGCCAACCGCCAGGGCACCGACGAAGACGGCAACGGCTGGGTGGATGATGTGATTGGCTACAGCTTCGTGGATCGCCCAGAGTTTCCCGAACCGGGCCGGTACGGTCCCCGCGACCCCGATCCGCGTCCCGACTCGCTCCGTGATCCAAGTCGGCATGGCACCACCGTGGCGGGTGTGCTGGGCGCGCAGGAAGATAATAACTCCGGTATGAAAGGCGTTGCGCCCGAAGCACGCATCGCCGCGCTCCGTGCCTTTGGCGGCGACGGACGAGGCCGCACGCGCGACATTGCGGCGGCGATTATTTATGGGGCCGATATGGGCATGGATGTGCTCAACATGTCATTCGGACGCGATCGCGCATCCCCGCTGCTGCACGAAGCCATCCAGTACGCCAACGAGCAGGGCACCGTCACGGTCGCCTCTGCTGGAAACACCGCCGGAGACGACCCCCACTATCCATCCGACTATCCGGAAGTCATATCGACCATTTGGCTGGCTGAAGACGGCGAGGGGCTCCCCTCATTCAGCACCAGCTCGTACGGCATTGGCGCCGACATTGGCGCGCCGGGCACCGACGTGTTCACGACCGATTACCCGCGCACCTCGCCCGAAAACGAGATTACCCCCGCCAACCTGTACGGCGAGTCCAGCGGCTCCTCGTTCTCCGCACCGCAGGTCACCGGCGCTGTGGCCCTGCTCCGCTCGCTCGCCCCGGATCTAAGCCCCAGTGATATCCGCTCTATCCTCACCAGTACTACCGCTGATATTGGACTGCCCGGGTGGGATAATCGCACCGCCGCCGGTCGCCTCGATGTCTACGAAGCGCTGAAGCGCGCCCTTCCAGGAGATACGCAGATCACGTCGCCAGAGCATGATAGGGGCTGGGATGCTGACCAAATTGCTGTTATTGGAAGTTCTATGCATCCCAAACATGAATCGTACGAACTCAGCTACACCCAGGGTACATCCGACATCGACGATGCCACCTGGACGACCATCCAAGAGCCTGTATCTGGACGCGTACTCGATGATACGCTTGCCACGTGGTCTGTTGCCAATCTGGAGGAGGGAAGCTACACGCTGCGCCTCGTTACGAATCTCACTGACGGACTCACCGTCGAAGACCGGCGGCGCGTGCGTATCCAGCGCACCCCGCCCACGCTCACCGTTCACGCGCTGGAGCCCGGACTCGTGGACAGCGCCTTCGGCATCATCGCCGATGTGGAATCCAACCAGCGCACTCGAATCACGCTCGATGTAACCCACGAAGGCGGCTCTGATACCGTGCAGAGCGAGTTTCAGCGCCGACGGCATGGCGTTTCGTGGACCGATACGCAGGGCACGGGGGGCACAGCCACCATCCGCCTCACCGCCACCAACGATGCCGGGCTCGAAACAACGTCCGACACTACGCTCACGATCCCCGAACGGCGGTTTCAGTCGCAGCTCCTGGAGCGCAACGCCACCTCGGTCCCGCGTGGCTACCTGCTCCCCAAACTCGTTGATTTTGATGCAGATACACTGCCCGAACTCCTCCTGAATCCGCTCAACCGCCAGGGAGGCATCAGCGATTCGCTCTACCTGTACGAGTGGACCGGCGAGGACTTCATGCGGGGCGATTCGCTACGGGCCAACGTCATTCCGCGTGATGTGGCCGATACCAATGCATCGGGCACGCCCGAACTGCTCACGCAGGTGGCGTCGGCCACGCTGCTGCTGGAGCAGGGCGACGGCGAGTGGCTGCCCAAAACCGAGGCGTTCATCGACACCACAGGCAGTGGCGATCCTCCTTTTATTGGAAGCCGACTGGTGGATCTCCAAGAGCGCGGTTCATCGCAGATCGTTGGGCATACGCGCTCGGTGTGGAAAGGCCTTCGTCACGATGGCTCGTCGTACATTCCAGCATTTGAGCTCGGGCCCCGCGATGTCTTCTCCATTCCAGACACGCTTGACCTGGAAAGCATCATCGGGCCCGCCCGCGCCGCCTCAGGCGACTATACCGGCAATGGACGCGCCAATCTGCTGGTGGGCGACCAATATGGGCATCTCATTATGTACGAAACTCCGTCCGGCCAAGATGCCCCGCAGCCCATCTGGTCGCACGCCTCGAACCGATTTGGGGCGGGGCAGCGCTTCGGCACGGGCGATGTAACCGGCGATGGCGTGGATAACTTCATCACGTTCACGCAGCACTACCCGCTTGAACTGCCCAACGGCACGCGCATGCCACCACGGAGCACCTACACCGTATGGGAGCGCGACGGCCCCGACGACTTCACTCCGGCCTATCGGCTGCCCATTGCGGGCGATCCCGGGGGCACGGGCTCCATTACCACCGCCAACCTGACCGGCGACGACCGCGATGAGGTCATCATTGCGCACACACCGTATCTTATCGTGCTGCGCAATCACCCAAGCCGCGGGTGGGAGGTCGCCTACATCGATGACCGCGCCGGGGGCGAGTCGGTCGTCAGCCCCGCCATGGTCGCGGGCGATGTCTCCGGCAACGGGCGACCTGATGTGTTCGTCTCTACACAGCAAGACCATCTCGTCCGGTACACCGTGCAGGACAATGCCCTGGCGGTGCCGCCGCCCCAGTGGCGCGAAGCCACCGCGCTCGGTGCAGATGAAGTACAGCTCCGCTGGGAGGCACCGGGGGCAGACTCGGTTGGTGTGTTCCAACGCCTCGACGGCGACGCGTTCACCTTGCGTACCACGCAGCAAGACTCCAGCCGCTCAATTTCGGCAAGCGAACCCGCCGAATACGCCCTGCGTGCGTGGAGCAACGGCACCGCCTCACCCTTGAGTTCGCCCCGACGCGTTGTGCCGCGCGCCCCTGCCACCGTGACCGACGTCTCGTATCCCGCCTCCAACCAGGTGCGCCTTCAGTTTGACACGCAGATCAGCGAAGCAACGCGCGCCGAGCAGTTCACCTATGAAGGTGCCACCGCCCGCCGTGTGATAGGCACTGCCAACTACGAAGCCCTCATCGTAACGCTTCCGCCCGACGTGCCACGCACGGGCACCCTAACATGGAGCAATGTGCGCGATGCCCTCAACCTGCTCGTCGGCCAGACCGAACAGGATCTCACGCTTCCCGAACGGTCGGATGCCCCGTTTTTCATGACCGAATGGGACCGCAGTGCCCGGCAGCAAGTGACGCTGCACTTTAACAATCCGGTAGATGAAGAGCGCGCCACCAACATAAACGGATACCGTGTTACGCCACCCGGCGAAGTAACTGACGCCCGCGTCGCATCCGACGATCCTACACAAGTAGAGCTCGACATTGACGGCGTGGCTATTGGGGCAAGCGGATCCATCATCACGCTCCAACTCGACGACCTTATCAGCGCCGACGGACGTAGTCTCGCTCCCGAAAGCCGCGCGGTGCAGCTTACCGGCCCCGCCGATGACCTCGACGATGTGTACGTCTACCCCAACCCGATGCGCGCGGCGGATCACGACCCACATGTTACTGTCGCAGGGCTGCCCACCGAGGCGACCCTCCGCATCATCAGCGTAGACGGGCGCCGCGTGCGTACGTTACACACCGACCACGCTCCCGAAGGCGGGCTGGAATGGGACCTGCGGGATGAATCGGGGCAACGCGTGCCCACTGGCGTCTATTACATACGCGTCGAATCGCCCGGCGAATCCCCCGTCACGAAAAAAGCAGCCATTATCTGGTAGATGAAGAAGTCTCTCGCTTCCACGCACGACCGGATGCTGCTTGCTGGCGTGCTTGGAGGCGCAGCCCTGCTCCCGTGGTTTGCGGCTGCTCCGTCGCGCTGGCCGGGCCTGGTTGCCGGAAGCATACTCGTATCCGCCGGACTCGTGGTGCTTTGGCGGGCGGATGCGATAACAATGCCGCTCGTACTGGGTGGAGCTGTGGTGCTTCGGCTTGCGTATCTGCCGCTGGAGCCCGTGCTGAGCGATGACATCTACCGCTACCTGTGGGATGCGCGTGTCTTTTTGGATGCCGGACTCAATCCCTACGCACATCCCCCAAACGCCGACATTTTGCGTCCGTGGCGCGACGAGTGGCTGTATCCGGCTCTCAATTCGGCGTCCTATCACAGCGTCTACCCGCCGCTTTCGCAGCTCACCTTTGCCCTTGCCTATGTGCTGGGGGGCGGTGCGACCTGGACGAGCTACTATGTGCTCAAGGCGCTGCTCGTCGCGGCTGAGCTGGGCGGACTCTGGGCGCTGCGCCGTCATGTAGAGGCGCGGCATCTGGTGCTGTACGCATGGCATCCCCTTGCGATGCTCGAAATTGCAGGGCAGGGGCACACCGAGGCACTCGCGGTCGGCGGCATTGCTCTGGCTGTGGCCGCGATCCAGCAGCAGCGCTGGCACGTAGCGGCTGTGGGTATTGCCGGGGCCGGACTCGCCAAGCTCTATCCGTGGATCGGGGCCGCATGGTTGATCCGACGAGCTGGGTGGCGCGTGTTTTTCACTGGAACCGCTATCGTAGTTGGATGCAGCGCATGGTTCTGGTATCCCGCTTTGCTTGCCGACATGGGGCAGTCGCTGCGGCTTTACGTCCAGCTTTTCGAGTTCAACGCGGGGCCGTACCTCGCAGCCAAAGAACTTTTGCGCGCCCTAACCGGAACTGACTGGAGCAAAACGCTGGGTCCGCTCTTCGGCGCAGCCACTGTGCTGGGGCTGCTTGCTGTTATCTGGTGGGATGTGAAGCGGCACCTGTCGTTTCGGGTATTTGTTCTCGGCACTGTGGGGATCTACCTGGCGCTGGCTACAACCGTGCATCCGTGGTACCTCGTCGTTATTGGGGTGGTGGCCGTGCTGCATCCTGTAAGTCGCTGGGCCTGGATGTGGATGGCCACCTTCAGCATCGGCACGTACCTGTTTTATATCGACGGACCGTACTGGGTGTGGGTCATCCTCGGTTGGGGCGGGGCTGCGGTGCTTCTGCTTATTGGACTGATGCGTCATGCCACGCTCACAGGCTGGCGCGCCCGGCAGAAAGCCCGCGTGTTCGACGCTCCCCTCCGTATGCTCCCCACGCATGCGGATGATGACCCGCCCACCGTACTCGACCTTGGATGCGGCGAGGGAGCTATGGGAAAGCATGTGGCCCGCACGTACGGATGCGACGTCACCCTCACCGACCTCGACGCGGGCGTGCCTCGCAGCACAGCCCTTCCGTTCCAACCGTGCACGCCGACTACGCTTCCCTTCGATGACAACACCTTCGATGCGGCGTTCCTCGTGTTCGTGCTCCATCATGCCGACGACCCCGAAGCCGTGATGCAAGAGGCACTGCGCGTGAGCCGACATCGCGTGCTGGTGCTGGAGTCGGTTGCGTATCATCCCGTGCAGCGCCGCCTGCTGGGCTGGACTGACGCTGCCGTGAATGCAATTCGCTCAGGTGGCGGCATGGCACCTCCGCATCCCGAAACCTACCGCCCAACAGCTGAGTGGGCCAGATGGATGCAGGAGCAGGGCGCTCGCGTTGTGGAAACGCGCACCGTAGACGGCTGGCTTCATCCGTGGGCCGTGCTGGTCGTGGAGCCGACCCAGCGCGAAAGGGCCTCTTCGTCAACGGCATCCGGGTGACGCCACACGTAGTCGTCGTATCGACGAAACCACGTGAGCTGGCGCTTGGCATAGCGGCGCGTGTTGCGCTTCATGAGGCGTACCATCTCGTCGTAATCGTAGGCTCCTTGCAGATGCTGAATCGGCTCGCGGTATCCAATCGTGCTCAGCGGCGGTTCGTCAAGCGCGGCGGGGCCGTCTATCACCGCGCGGACTTCATCCAGGAGCCCCGCATCAAGCATCTCATCTACACGTTGATTGATGCGATCATAAAGGCGCTGCCGGTCGCGGTTGAGCACGACCGTTTTGTATGTAAACGGCGGCTCGGGCTGGTTTTCGTAGAAGGAGGTAAGCGTGCGTCCGGTGCCGTGATACACTTCCAGGGCCCGCATCACGCGGTGTGTTTTGGTGGGATCGGCCTTCGCCGCCTGCTTAGGGTCGATGGATTCGAGTTCGCTGTAGAGCGCGTGCTTGCCCTCGCGCTCCAGTCGTGCTTCAAGCTCTTCGCGCACGGCATCGTCCACATCGGGGATGTCGGCCAGCCCTTCTTGCAGCGCGTGGATGTAGAGCGTAGAGCCCCCCACAACAATGGGCACCCGGCCCCGCGCCCGAATCTGCCGGATGCGGGCGTTGGCGTCGTCGGCAAAGGCACCTGCCGAGTAGGGGCCGTCAGCCAGCGACCGTTCGTTGATGAAGTGATGCGGCACCGCGCCTTGCTCGTCGGGCGTAGGGGTTGCCGTGCCAATGTTCAGCTCCTCGTAGATCTGGCGGCTATCCACCGAGATGATTTCCGCATCCCACCGCTTCGCCAGCGATAGGCTCAGCGCCGTTTTCCCCACAGCTGTGGGGCCTACAATACAGAGAAAAGGGCCAGGCTTCGGGTTGGGCATAGACGGGGAGCGGATGAGGAATACAACACATTCGTTATCTGCACGCTCAATCTAAAAGCTTGTTCGTGTGGCAGCGAGGTGCTCCCCCAAGGTGTTTGCTCCAGAAAGAGTGTTTGTCAGAGAGATCTATCTTTTGAAATGTAGTCTGTACCGTTCGTGCAGAGGCTTCCGAGTTGTTTTCAGAGACAGGTGCTTTAAACCTGAGATGCAACGCGACTCAACGGCCTTTCGTATGGACAGTCGATAGCCATTAGAGTACGTCCGATTGGGCTCTTTACGTCAGTATCTGATCTGTCCTTCGACTATGCCTATAAACGCCAACAAGCCGCATCTCTGGAAAGATGATATCGCACGATCTGTAGACTTCTACAACGACTGGTTCATGGAATTTGCCCCCAAGGCTTATCAGGATCAGCGTGAACAGCAAGCCGATCTGGTTGAAGAGACGATGTCGCGCACAGATGACTTGCGCGATATAACTCCTCAGTTTCTGATTGAGCACCCTCGTTCTGTCCAACCGCCTCGAATGGAAAAAGAACACCTTCATGACCAGCTTGAGCGTGTTTGTGAAGTCCTGCAAGAGATGATTGATCGGGATATCTGTCCCTGGTTGCAATCAGACGCAGAGCCGAGCCAGAGAGAGAAACGGCGAGCTGCCAGTGTGTTTGCCGATCGTCTTTGCGGTATGGCAGCAGATCCCATCATCAGGAATGCTCAAGAGCGCGAGCAGCAAGAAGCTATTCGTGACTGGCTTGCAGTTCGAGGATATAGAGAAGTCAAATCATCGACCCTTGACGACGTTCGAGAAATGAAGCCCGGAGTATTTACATTTGGGTGTACTGTGAAAGTCCCTTCGGGCGATGGAGTACGAAATCTTCCAATCGATTGCATTATTCAGCCTCACCGTGCAGTAGTTGGTGCTACACCCATCTTCATTGAGATGAAGTCGGCTGGTGATTACACAAATCCAAACAAGCGACAAAAGGAAGAAGCACAGAAAGCTCGACAGCTCCGGGATGAATTTGGGGAAGACGTTGACTTTGTTCTCTTCCTCAGGGGTTATTTCAACTCGCAGTATCTTGGCTATGAGGCCGCTGAAAATATAGACTGGGTATGGGAGCATCGAATTGAGGATTTGTCGCATCTTGAGTTAGACAAGCCAGACAGCGACGCCTCTGGCGGAATCGTGAAGGAGCCTATTTCTCCTCCTTCTGATGGCGGCGGTGCCCCTCACATTTCCCCCAAAGAACAAGAACGCCTTGCCCTTCAAGATGAGCTGGATGCAGAAAAGAGCAAATCAGCACGCAACAAACTGGGGCAGTTTGCTACTCCCACAGTACTGGCTCGGGACATTGTACGGTGTGCTAAACAGTACATGGGAGCGAGCACGGTAGATATGCTGGATCCGGCCTTTGGAACAGGCGCGTTCTTCGCAGCTGCTCGTGCGGTGTTTGGTCCCGACACAATACAGCGATGCCAAGGCTTTGAAATAGATCCCCACTATGCAACCCCGACGCGCCATCTTTGGGACGAATCGCAGCTCACGTTAGAAACTGCCGACTTTACAGACGTCGCGCCTCCCAAGAACGACCGTGAACGGTTTGATCTGGTGGTTGCTAATCCTCCGTATGTGCGGCATTACCATATCGCATCCAACACGAAAAAACGATTGCAGCAGCATGTGCTTCGCTCGTTGGAGACAAAACCAAGTGGCTTATCGGGGCTGTACACGTACTTCGTTTATCTGGCTGATGCCTGGATGCGTGCCGGTGGCATTGGTGCGTGGCTTATTCCCAGTGAGTTTATGTACGTGAACTATGGCAAGACGCTGCGGACGTATCTGACCAACACGGTTTCTCTTCTCCGTGTTCATCGTTTTGACCCTCAAGAAGTGCAATTCTCAGATGCCCTTGTCTCGTCTGCCGTGGTGATCTTTCGTAAGACCCCACCAGCCGAGGAGCAATCTGCGCTCTTCACATACGGGGGGGACATGAATGAGCCGACGCGTGCACGCGAGGTGCCCAATCAAGAATTAAGCACACGCCGAAAGTGGAGCAGCCTCTACAAAAAGCCAACACCCAACCCCAACGATGCCTCCACGACGATCCGAGTCGGCGACCTTTTCTCTACGAAGCGAGGCATTGCTACAGGTGCAAATGCGTTTTTTATCCTGTCTCCGGATGAAGCCGCATGCCGCAACATTCCCGATCAGTTTCTAAAACCGATACTTCCAAGTCCAAGGTACCTTGAGCACGATGTGGTTGAATCGGAGGATGGGTACCGTCCAGATATTGAGAAGGAGCAATTTCTCTTGTCGTGCACCCTCAGCGAAGATGAGGTGCAAGATACCTACCCTTCGCTTTGGGCATACCTGCAAGAAGGCAAGGAAGAGGGGATTCATGAGCGCTATCTGTGCAGTCGGCGCTCGCCCTGGTACAGTCAAGAGTTGCGAGATCCTGCTCCTATTCTTGTCTCCTACATGGGTAGAGCCTCCAATGGCACCACACCATTTCGGTTTATCCTTAATCGCTCGGAAGCAATAGCTGCTAATGCCTATCTGAACCTGTATCCGTCTGCCAATCTCAAAAGGCACCTCCAAAACAACCCCGACCTTATCCATTCAATCTGGAAGGCGCTGAAAGCAATTGCACCTGCCGATTTGATTGCTGAAGGGCGCACGTATGGCGGCGGATTACATAAAATGGAGCCCAGCGAACTCAAGAACGCCCCCCTCCGGATTGATGACATACCGGGCTTAACGCATGAGTCTGCCGTACAGGCCGAGTTGTTCTGAAGTGGACCCGTGGAAAGCAATCGGTCTGTGGCAGACCGTAAGGACGGCCCAGTTTTCAGACACAGCATCAGGCAGACACGCGCGGTTCGCTCGGTTGTTCGTCCGTGGGAACGCCATCCGTGGGGATGCGGAGCTCGGGGCGTGGCCCCACAGGCACGGAGTCTCCGGTAGAGGGCAGGCCGCCATCCTCGGAGCCCCCGAACCCGTCGTCGGGGTCGATGCCTTCGGGATACTGGCTGTGGATGTGGAGCATGACGACCAGCCCAACAATACACGAAAGGACGAAGAGCACTTCAAGGAAGAGCATAGCGCAACAGGATGCAAGAGCGTGTTAGCGTTCACCCTTGCATCATATTCATGGCAGGGCGATACGTTTCACGACGAAGGCCTCTTTATGCCTACCGGGCGGGTGTTTGCTGGCTTGAGACGGCCTCATCGGAGAAGAACGCTGGTGCGCTATCCAAAAAGAGCAAAATGCCTTTTACGACCATGAGGTTTGTTACGAGAAAGAAGGTGGCCTCCTCCACAGGCAGTCCGAACGGCTCGACGCCCACGGTATGTTGGGGAGAGATCGTCCAAATACCGTTGTGGATTGCAATGGCATCGGCTACCCAGAGGTATACGGTGGGGATGCCGACGGTTACGAGCATGGTGCGCCGATACTGCCAGAGCTGGGGGCCGTCGTACAACCATAGAAATGACAGAATGGGCCCAGCCCACCCGATAATGAGCCCCATGTACAAAAGTGCATCAATGCCGGACACAATCATCCACCAGCCGAGTCCCGACACTGCAAGCCAGAACCCGCTACCGATCCATCGGGGAGCTTCAATGCGCGCGTTGGTTTCGCTGGTACGCGACAGGTAGTGGTACAGAAAGAGCCCCGTTAGGATAGGCTGTAGAATGAAGAAGGCATACTCCTCAACCGGTACGTATCCGATGGTAGCCAGTACGCGGTTTTCACCATACCACCAGATTTCGTTGGCTACAAGGTAGTTATCCCACGGTGTCGTATACGTGAAGGCAATCACACAAAGCAGTGGGAGGGCCCACAGCCCGCGTTTCCCGCCAACACCAGCCAGCGGACGAGGTATTGTAGCCGCCATCAGCAGGATGGGCGGGATCGTAAAAATGAGATGGAAGGCCAGGTAGGAAAGCGTCATAGCAGCGGGAATAGAACAGCGGTTATATGCGATGGCGGTCAAGGTCGCGCAGGAGCACGCGGGCAGCGTTACGTCCCGAAGCGCCCATAATACCGCCTCCCGGATGCGTGCTGGCACCCGTAAGGTAGAGCCCGTCAAGCGGAGCTTTGTACTGTGACCAGCCCATGGCTGGGCGGTTACCAAACATTTGGTCGATGCTCATTTCAACGTGCATCACGTTGCCACGAAAGAGCCCAAGGTGTTTTTCGAGCCAGGCCGGATGCTGAAAGAGCTGTCCGACAATGTGATCGCGTATGCCTGGAGCATACGTCTCAAACGTGTCAATGAGCCGGTTGGCGACATCGTCGGCAATATCATTCCACGACTGCCCGTTGGCCAGCTCGTAGGGGAAGTACTGTCCCCAAAGCCAGAGTACCTCGTGGCCCTCTGGCGCAAGGGTGGGGTCAGCGGCACTAAACGTCATAGCCACCAGTGGCGGATCGGACGAGGGCTGCCCGCCCAGGTATTCGCCGTAAGCGCGGTGCAACTGCTCGGGCGAGCGGCACAGCAGTTGCAGCCCGGTACGCGCTTTTACGCCCGGATCGGCGGTGTACGACACGGGCTCGTCGAGCGCCAGGCGGAGCATAGCGCCGAAGCCGTTGCCCACGCGCACCTGTTTGGCAAAGTCGCGGGGCTGGTGCTCCTCGGGTAGAAGCCGCGTGGCTGTCTCTAAGATGTGCGTGCCAGAGAGCACCGCGCGTGCTGTGGCCTCGCCCTTTGTGCTGCGGATGCCAATCGCACTGCCGGTTTCCACCAAGATGTCGCTAACCTCCGCATCCGTAAACACCGATCCGCCATGATGCTCGATGTGCCGACGCAGCGCCTGGGTGAGCATGCCGGAGCCGCCGCGTGGGCGCGCCACACCGCCTTCGTGGTACAGCGGGTGCCACAATACGAACGGACCCGTCATGGGCTCGGTGGGGGGCGGACCCGATTGTGCGGCCATCCACGAGAGCATGGCCCGCATTTCGGGACGGTCGAAGTACTCACCAACAACATGCCCGTACGGACGCATGATGGTGCGGAGTTCATCTTGCCATTCCAGTTTCGACGACTCGCCAAATATCAGGCTCTTGCCGAGCTGAAACGGACTTGGGGAGCGCAAGAACATGTCACGCATGGTGTTCGCAAAGCCCGACCAGTCGTCAATGAAGCGGCGGTAGTTGTCGCCTTCTCCGGGAAACGTCTCGTTCAGGTGATGCACGGTCTCGTCCACATCGCGGTGGATGTATACCGGCGTATCCTCGAACGGCGCAAAGAAGAGCGGGTCCAGGTCGATGTAGTCGAGCCCGAAGCGCTCCAGCTCTAACTCTTCGACAATGGGAGTTAGGCGGATAAGAATGTGTGCGCTTCCACCTAAATCAAACTGATATCCGGGCACGATTTCTTTGGTTGATACCGCACCGCCCACAATATCACGTCGCTCAAACACGCCAACGGTGTATCCGGCCTGAGCCAGATAGGCACTACACACCAGTGCGTTATGTCCGGCTCCAATTACAATAACGTCAAAATCCACGGGTACATACTTTTGTATTGAGAGACACTCCCCGATTACACAACGGGTTACTTCAGAATATGCGGATTAGCAGACTGGAATAGAAGCCCAAGATGTTCGTATTCTGACAAAGCAGCGAAACCGAAGCGGTTGGCTTCGCGTGTTTATGCCCCCGGTTGTCAACAGACCATGAACAACCGCTGCACCTGCTATCTCTTTCCATTGACTCGATGGCTGGCATGAACTGGATTTCGCAAGTACTCGGCTTCTTTGTTGCGTTTGGTCCGGTGCTGGTCCTGATTGCGCTGTGGCATCTCATTTGGAGCGACAATTCAGGCTCTGGGGGGGGCGGCGGCGGTACGCCCCGTCATGATCCGCCACCGTCTGGTCCTACCCATGGATACGACCGTGCACCGGTTGAGCAAGAAGTAGCGCGCGATTCCGTCGCCAAGCACGCTGCCGATCAGCAGTGGCATTTAAACTGACGGCTCTTCGTGCCTCCTTCCGCTCAGGAAACTGTAGTATATGACGCAATGGATTGACATATCGCAGCCGCTACATGCCGACGTGGCCGCCTGGCCGGGCGATGTACCGCTTTCGCAGCGCCCGACCCTATCGATTCACGACGGTGACGCTGTTAACTGCTCGGCCATTCGCATGAGCACGCACCTTGGTACCCACGCCGATGCCCCGTATCATGTGGACTCCGCTGGGGCCACCACCAGCCAGTGGGCGCTTGACGTGTTCTTAGGACCGGCAGAGGTCGTTGCGATCCCGCCCGAAGCTGATGCCATCTGCCCCGAGCATATTGATACCACAACTGCTCCCCGCCTGCTCTTCAAGACGGTGAGCAGTCAACACTCAGCTACACGCTGGAACGAAACCTTTCCCGCCGTCTCGGCAGAAGCAGTTTCGTGGATGCATGCTCACGGTGTGTGCCTGATCGGTACGGATGCTCCCTCGGTCGATCCCGCCAATAGCACTGCACTAACGGCCCACCACGCCCTGAACGATGCCCAGATTGTTAATCTCGAAAATCTGCGTCTCGGTGCTGTAGCAGCAGGGCGCTATACGCTCATGGCGCTTCCCCTACGTCTTACCGGAAGCGATGCGGCTCCTGTCCGCGCAGTGCTGCACCCGAATCCCGCACTACTTGCCTCCTGATATATACTTCTTGCACCGAGTCATGTAAAAACCGAGTCATGTAAAAACTGTGCGTGTGGCTTGCGACACAGTACAGTCCTTGATTACGTTATTATCCTTCTGTGATGGTACCCAACGCGCCTTCTGGGTGCGTCCTTCTCGTTGATTTTGTTGAACTTTTCCGGACGCGGTTATGGATACTTTTGATCGTGCAACCCTGCGTGCACTCGCCGAACACAACAGCGACGTGTGCATCAGCCTATTTATGGAAACGATGCGCAACGAATCCGACTGGTCGCAAAACACCATTCGGTACAAGAACCTGCTCAACCAGGCCCGCGACGCAATGCGCGAGCAGGACTACCGCGATGACCAAATCGAAACGATTCTGACCCCGGCCCGCGCACTTGCCGACGATACGACGTTCTGGCGCCAGGTGAGCGACGGCGTCGCGTTCTTTCTTACGCCCGATACCCTACAGACCTACCGGCTTCCGCTCCAGTTCAGTGAAATGGTAACGGTAAGCGATCATTTTCACCTGAAACCGCTCTTCCCGCTGCTTGCATCGAACAACCGCTTCTTTGTGCTCGCGCTAAGCCAAAACAACGTCAAGCTGATGCAGGGCACGCACCAGTCTATTGGAGAGATGGATGCACGAGCGGTACCCAGCAGCTTGCAAGATGCATCGCCCGGCGTAGAAGACGATGCCGAGCGCGAAATCCAAAACCGGACAGCCAACCGCACTCCTGATGGCCGGACCGACCAGATGTACCACGGCCACCCGCACGACTCCGACGATAACAGCCGTACGGTCAAGCCCGAGCTTCAGCAGTTCTTTCGCTCGGTTGATGAGGGCATCATGGAATACCTCGGCGACGAAGAGGCTCCGCTGGTAGTAGCAGGGGTCTCGGAGTATCTGCCGATGTACCGCAACGTTAACAGCTACTCGCACCTGGTGGAAAACGATGTTGTGGCGGGGAACCCAGACGATCTGCGTCCTGCCGAGCTTCACGCAAAAGCCTGGGCTGTTGTTGAACCCATCTTTGAGCAGACGCAGCAGGAGGCCCTTGATGCGTTCGATCAGCACTATCACCAGAATGGCAATCTGGCCTCGGGTGATTTCCATGAGATCGTCCCGGCATCTGCATATGGACGCGTCGATACGCTCTTCGTACCTGTTGGCGAGCACCGGTGGGGGCGCTTCGACCCAACAACGAATACGGTTGAACTGCATGATGACCGAGAGCCTGGCGACTACGACCTGTTGAACTACGCGGCCGTACATGCTCACCTGAATGGTGCAACCGTCTACGCACTCCGCCCCGAAAACATGCCCAACGGCCAGTTTGTCGCTGCTACCTTCCGGTATCCTGCAGACGTTACGGCAACTGAAGAAGGATAACTGATTTCCGGGCCTTCCATCCAGATTTCAGCTTCACCCGCGAGCGCGGCTGCTTCGCTACAGAGGCAGTCGCGTTTTCTGTTTGGCGGATGCAAATGACCTCGCCGCTGCATACCAGGTATGCCTCCACGAATTCAGATCACCACTTTGAGACCATAGCAGAAATTGGCAGCTTCAGTTTGACGTCGAATCCCTAACTCGTTCTCAGAATGCGTTGTGCTATACATGTATCTGCCGTTGAACGTGCAGAAGCGTGTTTATGCCCTTACACGGTCATCCCAGACGGATGCCGACGGCTGTCGGCAGACGATCTGGGATCCATTCCCCAATGGATAGATGCGTGCGAGACGTGCAGGCAGTCTTCAACCGGCGAATGGATTACTTCGTGCGTACCACAGGCATGACCTTCGGCCCTCGCTTCGCTCGGCTCCGGATCAGCGGCGCCCTGCTGAATTCCTGCCTAGTGAAACAAATCCGAAGGATTTCCTGCATAGCAGGGTTTCACTGGGTCTTCCTTTCAAGCTGGGTGGGCAGTTGCCTTTTATTGTTACCGCGCACCGCGTGGGAACAACCCCCTGATATTTCTCGTCAAACGCATGTTGTAAATTAATAAGTCAACAGGGCCAGACAAAAAATGCTTTAATACCAGGTGTGGTTTCAGGGATAAGCTCAGGCTGTCAGTGCTTCAGATACAGATGCAGGTATTTTACCGATTCAGGAGTTATCGGAGCAAAAAACTTTCTGCGGTCCGACCCTGGCAAAGAGGTCAGTCCAGGCATTCGCCAAGAGGAGACTTGACAGTATTCCCTCCCTGGTGTAATAAGATTGAATACAATTGTGGCCGAAGAAAGGGGGTAGAAGCCATGAGAAGCACACTCACCATCAGCATTCCAGAAGATGTCCGTCAGGAACTCGACAGGACGTCGCAGGAAGACGGCGTTTATCGGAGCGTGATTGTCCAGCAATCGCTGCGTGACTACCTGTTCCTGAGACGATTCAGGGACCTGCGAGGCAGAATGGTCCAGAAAGCAGCCGAACGAGGGGTCTTCACTGACGAAGACGTATTCGAGAATGTCTCTTGAAGCTTGTCATCGACACCAACGTCCTCATTGCCGCCTTCATAGCTCGCGGCACCTGCCATGAACTGCTGGAGCACTGCGCTCTCAGACACACCATACTCATTTCAGACTTCATCCTCAACGAGTTCAAGACCAAACTGGTATCGAAGTTCGGGTTCACGGCCGAAGAGGCTGCGGCCGCTACCGCGCTTGTCCGCACCCGCGCGGTTCTGCATTCACCGGAACCGCTGTCTGAGCGAGTCTGCCGTGACCGCGATGACGACAAGGTATTGGCGCTAGCCGTAGCAACTTCAGCAAACTGTATCGTTACTGGTGACAAGGACCTACTCGATCTTGCAGAATACCGAGGGTTGCCTATCGTTGCTCCTGGACAGTTCTGGCAGTTCGACAGCTACATGCGATAGAAAACTTTTTGCCACGCATCTGGCAGTGTACGACCTCAGCTTATAAGCCCAATTTGTATGCAGGTAGGAAATAGAAATGGCACTCACATCTTCAAACAAGCGCAAGAATAACTGGAAACCTATTGAAAACAGACTTAACCATACACAGCCTGGATCATGACGTGCGTTACTGCGCACAGCTCTGACTGATTATTATTACCAAGCCATAACGGCTATCAGTCCGCACAACTAAACATACCTTAAGGTTTACTTCTGGCCATTTGGGAAAGAAAATGCCCGAACGGGAAAT
>NZ_JAWOAR010000045.1:0-13635 GCF_046498435.1 Longimonas sp.
CAGCAGCAGTCCGGTGGCCAGGAGCGCGGTGCCAATGAGGATATTTTTTTGGGTAGGCATGATGTATCGGGTTGGTAGTCAGGGAGTGCGTTGGGGCACGCCAGCGGCGTGGTACGTGTTTAGGTACTTGGAGCCCGGGACTGGGATCAGTTTCGATAGCATTCGCCTCACAGGGCGCCGGGGACGCAAGCGGTCCCCGGCTATGGGTTTCCTTAGCCCGGGATCAGGAGCGAAGCGGATATCCCGGGCGATCATTGAGACCCGCTAAACAGATACCCTCCCCGAGGAGGAAGGAACTATAAGACGCTCTTATGAAGTCCCCCCTCAGAACGGGCTGTGCCATGGGTTCAGAAGGCGTACAGCTCTCCATCGCCCTGTCATCCAGATCCTGAATCGAGTTCAGGACAGGCAAGGCGCCCCTGGCGCCGCTGATCCGGAGCCGAGCGAAGCGAGGGCCGAAGGTCATGCCTGTGGTACGCACGAAGTAATCCATTCGTTGTTTGAGGGGCGTCTTCTACGTCTCGCGCGCATTCATCTATTGGGAAATGGATCCCAGATCGTCTGCCGGCGGCGGTCGGCATCCGTCTGGGATGACTGTGTAAGGGCATAAACACGCACTTCTGCACGGTCAACAGCACATGCATGTATAGCACAACGCGTGCTTAGAGTCTTGCTGAGCGTCGAGGAGATGGTTCGGCGTGCTTCGCGTGCTCACCATGACAGGTTTTGGGGGAACACAGAGTTTGGCACAGTCTCCGTACCCTAACATTCAGGTGTGACACACCAGTAGCACAGCACGCCCTCGCATCCAACGAACTTTCTCTGACGCCTTTCGTGTGGATGCCCGTTCGAATAATCTGTGCCCTTCTTCTTCCCACATGCGCTTTTGGACTGCCGATGACCGTGCCATTTTCCGCCTGGCCATTCCTGCCCTGGCCGGACTGGCCGCTGATCCGCTCGTGTCGCTCGTCGATACCGCTTTTGTAGGTCAACTCGGACGGGTGCCCCTGGCTGCGCTGGGCGTCAACGCATCTTTGTTCTCGATGGCGTTTGTGGTCTTCAACTTTCTGGCGTACGGCACCACGCCACGGGTAGGGCGCCATGTGGGCACCGGCGACTATGCCGCTGCCGGACGCGTGGTGGTG
Source organism: Longimonas sp. (assembly GCF_046498435.1). Classification (NCBI taxonomy): domain Bacteria; kingdom Pseudomonadati; phylum Rhodothermota; class Rhodothermia; order Rhodothermales; family Salisaetaceae; genus Longimonas; species Longimonas sp. Next base: position 1,146 of record NZ_JAWOAR010000045.1, read on the forward strand.
CGTGCGGTGGTGCTGGCGCTCATTACGGGCGCGGCTGCGCTGCTCGTGCTGCAAGCCGCTGCCGTACCGCTCCTTCGCTTGATGGGAGCCACTGGCGAGCTGTTGGAGCCGGCTCTCAACTACTTGCGCATCCGGGCATTTGCAGGCCCCGCCGTACTTCTCATTACTGCTGGACACGGTGCGTTTCGTGGCTATCAGGATACACGCACCCCCATGTACGTGACCATTGGGCTGAATCTGGTGAATCTGGTGCTCGACCCGGTTCTTATTTTTGGATTGGGCTGGGGACTCACCGGAGCCGCTGTGGCTACCGTAACGGCGCAGTGGGTCGGTGCCCTCGTGTTTATGGGACTGCTCTTCCGCACCTACCGCACTGAACTTCAGATTACGTGGTTCTGGCCAGCCCCGCACACGCTTCTGCCGCTGCTTCGCGTGGGGCGCGACCTGATTATGCGCACTGCTGCCCTGGTTGGCACCATGACTCTCGCCACCGCCGTGGCTGCGCGCGTCGGCGTTACGGCAGTCGCTGCGCATCAGGTGGCCGCCCAACTGTGGCTGTTCATGGCGCTGGTCGTAGATGCCCTTGCCGTATCTGCACAGGCCCTTGTCGCCAAGCACCTTGGTGCAGACGCGCTCGCCCGGGCCCGTACCGTGTCGAACCGGCTGATGGGCTGGGGGCTGCTGCTGGGCTGCCTGCTCGGCATCGGGTTTGGCATGCTGCGCCCCGTACTGCCGGACTTCTTCACCAACGACCCGGCCACCATCCAGTCCATTCTGGCAGTATTTCCCGTCGTGGCTCTGCTTCAACCGCTCAACGGCTTCGTATTCGTTGGCGATGGTGTATATATGGGAGCCGAACGGTTCCCATATCTCGCAAAGGCCATGCTCCTTTCTGCCGGCGGGGCAGCCACGGTACTTCTTCTCGTACAACCTATGGGCTGGGGCCTTTCAGGTGTTTGGGCCGGCATCACGGTGCTGATGGTCCTGCGCACGCTTACGCTGGCGGTGCCCTACCTGCGGGGGCAGATGCTTCAATCATAGTCTCAGGCAAGCCGCACGTGTGCTGCACCCATCGGGCTACACTCCCGTGCGCGCCAGTTCGTTCAGACGGGCCACGCGGTCTTCGGTTGAGGGGTGCGTGGAGAAGAGGCTTTTCAGCCCACGCATCCCACCCGAAAACGGGTTCACAATGAACAGATGCGAGGTAGCCTCACTGCCTCCACGCATAGGCTGCTGTTGCGCTGCCGACTCCAAACGCCGAAGCGCCCGCGCGAGTCCGAGCGGATTCTGCGCAATTTGGGCGCCATCTCGGTCGGCTACGTACTCGCGCGAGCGAGAAATCGCCATCTGGATCAGCACTGCAGCCAGTGGGGCCAGAATCATCATTAGGAGCGCACCAATAAGTCCGCCGCGCTCGCGTCCACCGCCAAAGAAGAAGCCGAAGCGCGCCAGCAGGGTAACCGCAGCGGCCATGGTGGCAGCAACCGACGAGATTAGGATGTCGCGATTCTTGATGTGCGCCAACTCATGGGCAATTACGCCCTCCAACTCCTCACGGCTCAGAGCACGCAGAATCCCCCGCGTTACCGCAACGACACCATTCTTGGGATTGCGTCCCGTTGCAAACGCATTGGGCTGGTCTTGTGGGATGATACACACACGAGGCATCGGCAGGTCGGCACGGCGACGCAGCCGGTCAACTATGTCGTAGAGTTCGGGCGCTTCGGCTCGGCTGACCTCCTGTGCTCCGTGCATCTTCAGCACCATGGAGTCGCTAAACCAGTAGCTGAAGAAGTTCAATCCTAGTGCAATAACCAGTGCCACGGTCATGCCGCCGGTACCGCCAATTGCCTGGCCAACCAGCGCAAACAACACAATCATGAACGCCATCAAGGCGGTGGTGCGAAGCGTACTCATGGTCTTGTAGGATTCGCTCTTGAAATATCTCCATACATCAAGTCATGATGCAATATCTAAGAGGTCAAACCCTGTGCCCAAGTTCAAAGCGCTGTCGAAATGTCAGCGTTCCGTTACGTCCGTAGAGGATATGCGTAGGGGATGCGATGATCGGACCATCTGCTGCAGCATCTGTGCTACGACGCAGGCGTTTCGATGAATGCCTGAGCAACCGGGCCTTGCTCTCCGTTGCTATGCGTTTTCATTGTGATCGGCGTTATTGGGCTCAGCAGTAGGCGGCGCGTCGTGTTCTGCTTGATGATCTGGTTCGTTGCTTGGCTCTGCCTCGGGTGGGGTGCGATCGAAGACCCCGGCTTGGCGACGACGTTCGTAGCTGTACACGATACCGGCACCGGTGAGCGCCGCTATGATGGCACTGACCAAGGCGGGCAGTGTGATTGTGCCCTGAAGAATAGCGGAAACGCCCTGTATCCCCCCAAACGCGAGTGCAAAAAACAGCCCGGCGTGTCCCCACGGCGGCCACGCATCAGAAGACAACGAATCAGACATGACAACGCGGTAATAGTCTGAAGAGGAAAATACGCGTGTCTGCCTATGCCAACCCCGCGCATCTGTTCACGATGCAACCTTTTTCTGTGTAGAGGTGCACATTGTCGAGATGCAGCGGCTTTGTCACTTCCCCAACAGCATGATGTAAACCGATGGAGGCTGATTACGAATCGCGGGCTCGCCACACCACGCGTAGGCCGACCTCGCCCGACTCGTCCAGCGCAAGCGCCTCGGCAGCCGCCTCCGAAATCTCGGGACCATTCACGCTACGATCGACGATGCGCACAAAGACATGCCGCCCGTCTTGGGGCGACGCATCGATCGGCTTCGAAAGCAGCACGACCGAGTCGAACGGTAAGGTTGGATGACTGCCCACCAAGACATCAGGGTCGTAACGAGCCCCGCTGGCGGTAAGGCGTCCGGCAAAAGACGATGGAAACATCGACACCTGAATGGTATCGGGGGCGGCCCATGCCTCCGACAGCTCGGGCTGTTGGCCGGGGATGCGTAGCTCTTGCCCAATACGCAAGTCGTCAGCGTCCATGTCGTTGGCTGCCTGCAGGGACCGCACGCTGACTCCATAGGTGCCAGCAATACTATAGAAGGTCTCGCCCTCAGTAACGGTGTGGCGCCCCGTCTTGACCGCGCTGGCAGGCAGTTGCACCACGTCGGGGAGCGTCTCGGGGCCCTCGTTCCAGCGCCATAACGAATCGGCAGATAGGCCAGTGTGCAAAGCCAGGTCAATCCACGTAGCTCCTTCGGGGCGCTCTACACGCGCACTGTCTCCTGCTGCCGTCTCGGGCTCTTCCTCATCAGATGCTTCCTGCTCTGCATCGGAGGACGTTGTTTCGGTAGAATCGGTGGTATCTTCGGAGGCAGATCCCTGCGCCGTGTCGGGCTCCACAGGGGGCAGGCTGTCGGCCACAGGGGCTGTATTGCGCGCATCGGGCGCCGCGTCGGCGTTGGTCGAGTCCTCTGCAGCGTCGTTATCGGGACGCTGGAGAGGGCGCACACGCAGCGTGTCTCCGACAGACAGCGTGTCATCGTCCAGGTCGTTCCAGGCTTGCAGCGCACGCACCGATGCTCCTACACGCTGGGCAATGCTGTACAGCGTATCGCCCGACTTTACGACGTACGTGTCGGTGCTTTGGGCTGCGGCTGGGGCCGGTCCTCCAAAGTGCACAATCAGCATGCCTATCAGCAAGAAGCCGACCTGCCTTATCCGGTGCAGTGTATGGTTCATAGCCTTTCTTGATGATCTCACAGCAACACGGCTTTGCAGCTCTTTCTATTTGACCTGGCTTCCCGATCTTGAAACCGGGCGGTAGGGCTAAAACCCAACTCCTTTTGCCTGCATGAGTGCATCTTGCAGCTCTGACAAGTTCTTGCGATCGCGTTGCTTGCGCGCAATGTCAATGCCCTGCTCATACGTCTCAATGGCCTGCTCAACGGCTCCCCGCCGCTCATACAGTTTCCCCAGGTGGTAGTACGTCCCTAAATAGTCAGGCTGCTGTGCCACCAACTGCTCAAAATAGGCCTGTGCAGTATCAAGGTCGTCTTGCTTTAGGTGTTCTCGCGCCAGAGCGAACTGGGTGAAGGCATCATCGGGGTCTTCTTCCAGAAATGATTCAAGCTGTGCAATGCGATCCATACGGCGGGATAAATCAGGATGAAGCAACAGAACCGTGAGAGATACCAGTAGCACAATACGGCGCACCGGCTCCGGTGTGTCCGATCGTTGGCGACTTACGCCTCGGTTACTTCGGAGCGGTTGTGCGTCACAATCAGATTGAGGCAGTGCTTACGCAGCGTATTCACGTGCACCGCATCATCGATACCCAGCACGACCGGATTTGGATAGGACGCAACGCGCTCGAAAAAGTACTCTACCGTGGACGGCATGGCATCGGCGCTGGGGGTGTCGGGTTCGTCTACATGATGCCATGTAAGTAGCGTATCGAGGCTGTCTACAAAGAGGATGGCACGCTCTTCAGCCCCGCTGTCGAACACCTTGCGCAGGCTGTTCTGCGTATGCTTGCGGCGCTCCCCGACCAGCGAAGCCGCCCGAAACTGAAGCACATTCTGGTCGGCCAGGTCCACAATAACACCGAAGGTCTGCTGCCGGTCAGCGCGTGCCCCCCCAACAAGCCCAATGCAAGCCCCCTCGGTTTGGAGCGCCTTGTCGCAGTGGCGGCGCACATGCGTGCTGGTGTGAGCAACTTGCATGATCGGGACAACGTCAGACTCAGAAGATGATGCAGCCATGATCAGCATTCGATGACATTTTGCATGCAGAAATTGTGAACATTAATTAAGCAAAGAAGACTCGGATGTTCCGGCTATTGCCGAAGTGCCAGCCAAAAACGAATGGTCGGAATTTCCTTGAGGATCCGAGATCTCTATTCGCGAGATCATTCCATCCAGGATGACGAAGCGGGAGGTCGGCCCCCAACCTCGCCCCCTGTCATACTAAACCCGGTTGCCGTATGGCGGTATCGCTTCTCTTCCGAGTACCGGATGTAATTCGTCAGTCGGCATTCGGCCTCGTGTGGGTATGAATAGATGGATGGATGGAAAGATGAATGCCTGGTAACTGTTAGATCACAAGTGATACTCTCCAAGCAGTCATCCCCAACCGAGCCTGCAGAGCTGGTATCATTCCCCGGATCGGAGCCTGGGGCAGACCGGTGGGAGCTGGAAACGAGCAACGCGAGTTCACGCCCGTAATTTACTTCTTAGGCTCATGTCTGTAATCCCATACCTACATGGAACGTTATGCCGGGAACCTGCTCCAAAGCAGTGTGCTATGTGCATTGCCCCTGTTTCCTACGGACGCCGCTTGTTTCATGTACAATGCGCCAGTACGTGCTACCATTCGCACCGACCGGATTCGCCACAACGTGCAGGTGATTCGTAAGCAGGCGCATCCAGCTGCCCTCATGGCTGTGCTCAAGGCCGATGCGTACGGCCACGGCGTACGCCGCATTGCACCGCTTCTTTCCGATGCGGGCGTTCGCGCCTTTGCCGTAGCTCGGGTACACGAGGCTCTTGCCCTGCGCGACCTCGGGATAGAGGGCTTCATTCTGGTCTTAGCCCCCCCAACGCGCGATCAGCTCCCTGCATATGTGGCGCACAATCTACACGCGTCGGTTACCAGCCCCGACGTAGCTCGCCTTCTTCTTCATTCTGACCTAAGCGCGTCGCTATCGGTGCATGTGAATGTAGATACGGGCATGCATCGCCTTGGTGTTGCGTGGGGCGCGGTTCCGACCTGGTGGACTCGCTTGCACAAGGCGCCCATGCTTTCGGTAACCGGCGTGTACACGCACCTGGCTACTGCCGATGCCCCAGCCCATCCGCTCAACGCACGGCAGCTCCAGCGCTTTGCGAATACGGTGGCTGCCCTCCGTCCTTCCCCACGCGCTGTACACGTTGCAAATACCGATGCACTGACTCACCTGCCCGACCGGCTTCCCACAGATGCACAGTACGTACGTGCCGGTCTCGGTCTGTACGGACTTACCTCAACACCTCCTGATGCCCGGTATCAGCGGCCTACCGACCTACAGATGGCGCTCTCGCTTGAAGCGCAGGTTGTGCATCTGCATACGGTTCCAGAAGGGGAAACGGTGTCGTACGGTGCGCGCTGGACCGCTCCATCCGATACACGCGTTGCAACAATTGGGATCGGGTATGGCGATGGCTATCCTCGTGCAGCCTCTGGATCCGCTTACGTACGCGTTCATGGCACCTTGCGTCCCATGGTGGGAAGCGTATGCATGGATCTGTGCATGGTAGATCTTGGTTCCCCCAATAGCACACTTGCAAAACGCACAGCAGTTGGTGATGCAGCGATACTCTTTGACGATACCGCCCCCACCTTGCACGACTTAGCCCGTTGGAGCCAAACCATTCCCTACGAACTCTGCTGTCAGTTGGCCCCACGTGTGCCACGCCGCTATCAGGACCCTACACCCGCAACAGCGGAGAACGGAACAATTTAGAGAGACTATCATCGTTAATTCCACTGCTTTCATACCAATTAATCGTGCTGTTGCAGCAACGGTCTTCTTACGTGCACCCACTTTTTGCGTGCACCGGGCGCATGCGCCCTTCATCGCGGATGCCGCGATTACTTGTGTAGGTTGACCATTAACCAGGCCGTGTGCCTGCCCTTGTATCCCCCTGTAACGTAAGGAGAGCCAGAGGGGCTGCCCATGTTGATTTTTGTGGGTGAGGCGCTGTGTCTCATCCCACCTTGTAAGCTTGTACTTTCCGTTATTCTCTTTTTAATTTTTACGGATCCCCATGCCCATTACCGCAAACCCCAGCGAGATCGACATCTTAGTTGTCGACGACGAACGCAACATCGTTGAAATCGTTAGCGATTTTCTGAGTGCTGAAGGATACAACGTTCACCAAGCCTACGACGGCGAGGAAGCACTCGAAAAGGTCAACTCTGACACCAACCTCGTCATTCTGGATATCATGATGCCCGGAATGGATGGCTTTGAGGTGTGTGAAAAGCTGCGCTCCCGCGTTGAGACGGAGATGATCCCAATTATCTTCTTGAGCGCGAAGTCGGAAGTCGAAGATCAAATCGAAGGGCTCACCATTGGCGCCGACGACTATCTTACGAAAGAATCGGGCTGGAAGGATCTGCTCGTGGCTCGTGTAAAAGCCGTGCTGCGCCGCTCTGGTGTAGAGGAAAGCAGCGTCATCGAGGAGGGCGACCTTACCATCTACGAGGATGAGTACAAGGCCCACCTGCATGGCGAAGATCTGGAGCTTACGCTGACCGAGTTCGAACTGCTGCGCTACCTGGTGCGCCACCCGAAGAAGGCGTTCACCCGCCAGCAGCTGCTCGAAACGATCTGGAAAGACCACATGATGGTGACCGAGCGCACCGTAGACGCGCACATTAAGAACTTGCGTGAGAAACTGGGCGACTTTGCCGAGCACATTCAAACGGTGCGGGGCGTAGGCTATCGCTTCATCAAAGAGGTGTCGGCAGAAGCCTAATCGCTTACTTTGGGCGCGTAACGGGACCTATCGGAACCGCCGCGCTCTGCTGTATCCCCTGTGGCCTGGACGTACACTGCGTACGCCAGGCCCTTTTTTTGCCGCCTGCTGTTTATTCACTAACGGTGCATCGTTTTGCCCTCTTCTCTCTGGAGCCGCCTGGTCCCTGAACGCAAAGAAACGCAGTTCTGGATGGTATCTACCTTCACGCTCTTTGTGGGCGCAGCGGTCGTCCTGGTTGCGTTCTACGTGTTCTTTGTGTTTAAAAGCGACATCGAAAACGGGATGCAGCGCACACTTAACAATCAGGCGGAGCGCGTTGCCTTGCAGATGGACGAGCTGCCCTCCCCCCAGGAGCGTAGCGACGCCTTGGAGCACCTGCAAGGAATGACGGAGTGGTCGGTTACCGTGGCTACGCCCGATACCGTACTGGGCAGCATGCCCTTTGACCCGGAGCCGTCTGCCCCCGATTCCTCGCGCTTCTTTGATGTCAACACGCTCGACACCCTAAGCGAGAGCACCATCCGCTACCAAAATCGCCTGCAAGCCAGCGAGCCACGCGTGTTCTACGCCACCTTGTATCGTCCCGAAGCAAACCTTGTAGTGCAGGTCGGCCAGCCCGCCTCGCCGCTCTATCGCCTCCTCGAACGGAGTCAGATCGTCATCCTGGCCGGCATGGTGCTGGCGCTGATCCTGACTGTCATTGGAAGCTGGATTGCCGCATCCAAAATTACCACGCCACTCAAGCGTATCCGCAATACCGCGCAGCGCGTAAGTCGCGGGGAGCTTACCGGGCGCATTCGCATCGATAGCCGGGCAGCGGAGTTTCAGGACCTGGCGGAAAGCCTCAACCGGGCCTCGGACAGCTTCCGCGAGAAGATCAACGAGTTGGAGCGGATGGCTCAGCTCCAAAGCGAGTTTATTGGGAATGTATCGCACGAGGTGCGCAATCCCATCTTTGCAATCAGCGGCTACCTGGAGGCGCTGGGTACCTCGCGCCTGTCGGAAGAACAGCGCACCCGCTATGCCGAAAAGGGCCTGAACAACTTGCAGCGCCTCCAGAATCTCTTCAACGACCTGATTGAGATTGCTCGGCTCGAATACCGCGAAGACCTGATCGACCGGCGTGTATTCGACCTGAAAGCTCTTGTCGATGAGGTGGTGGAAATGCTGCGCCCCAAAGCCGAGAAGAAGGGCCTCAACCTGGAGGTCGATATTCCAAACTTCAAGGTCCATGCCGACCGAGCCCGCATCCGACAGGTGCTCGTGAACCTGATCGAGAACGCAATTGCCTACACCGATGAAGGCGCTGTCCGCTGCCGTGTTACGCGCCGCGTGGATAAGGTGCGCATCGACGTAGTAGACACCGGCAAGGGCATTCCCGAAGAGCACCTGGAGCGCATCTTTGAGCGCTTCTACCGCGTGGATCCCGACCGCTCGCGCGAGAGCGGGGGCACGGGACTTGGCCTCAGCATCGTAAACCAGATCCTGCAGGCGCACGGCGAGTCGGTCAGCGTGGAGAGCACCGAGGGACGCGGCACGCGCTTTAAGTTTGAACTTCCGCATGCCCAATCCGAGAATGGGAAGGCGTAGACACAGCCTTCCCACATGCAACATTGCCATGCACCGAGACGTGCACACTGTGTGGAGAAAATGCAAAGTGTATCATAGATCCAGCCCGTCTCATGCTGAAGTCCACTCGTGCCCTAATCACATTTGCGCTGCTCATTGGGGTTACTACTGGATGCGACTTTCTGGGCGGTAGTAACGATGCGCAGGAGGTTGTCGGGTTTATCGGGGAAGACATTGTCTCAACGGCCCCACTCGCGGCGCCCGACACCGTCCAAGCCGGTACGTCGTTTGATGTAACAGTGACCACCTTTGGCCCGAATCTGTGCTGGCAGGCATCACGCGAGGAGGTCGAGCGTGAACCCATGCGCGTTTCCATTACGCCCTACGACAAAAGTCCTTCGGGCGATGCTGTCTGCGCCGACGCAATTGCGGAAATGGAGCGTACGGTTTCCGTGACATTCGAGGAGCACGGTGAGGCTACCATTGTCGTAAACGGACGCGATCGCTGGTTTGACGACCCCGAACCCAAAACGCTCACTCACACGGTCATCGTGGAGTGATCACCCAAAAAGAAGTAGGGACACGGCGCGTATCTGTTTAGCGGGCCTCAATGATCGCCCGGGATATCCGCTTCGCTCCTGATCCCGGGCTAAGGAAACCCATAGCCGGGGACCGCTTGCGTCCCCGGCAATCTGTGGGATGAAGGCCATCGGCACTGCATGTCCCCTGGACGGTCACGTCGCTAAACACATACCACGGCGCGCCGTGTCCCTACAGAACGGTCTAACCCGATTGGTCGCCCTGTACTCACGCTGCCGCTACGTTCTTCAGACGCGGAATGACCTCTTGCCCAATGCGCTCCACCTCTTCGAGCATGGGACTGCACTGCACGAGCACCAGGTCGAGGCCCACGTCGGCGTAGGCGTTCAGGCGCTCTACAATCTGATCGGGCGTGCCCACCAGGTTCGGGCGCAGGCCGCGGTTTGAGACGGAGTAGTCCTTGAGGTCGACCTCGGAGTCCAGTTCTGAGTTTGCCACGAAGTCGTCGTAGCTGTCGAATCCTTCCGCTTCGTAATCAACCGTGGTAATGCGATCCAACTCAGCCTGGGCTTCGGCCTCCGTATCCCGGCAGATCATATACGCGGCCATGCCAAACTGCATATCGTCGGGGTCGTGTCCCGCCTGAGCGCGGCGCTCGCGCAGATCGTCGATGTCGCCCGCAATCTTATCGACCGAGCCGCCGTGCATCAGGTAGTGGTCGCACTGCTCCGCGATGAAGGTGCGCCCGGCCTCGGAACCGCCCCCCGCGTACAGCGGAATGCCGCCGTCTTGCACGGGCTTCGGCGCCAGCACTGTGTTCTCAACGGTGTAGAACGCCCCGTCGTGCGAGAAGCGATCTTCGGTCCACACCCCGCGCATGATGTCCACAAACTCGCGCGAGCGTTCGTAGCGGGAGTCGTGCTCGATCCACTCGCCGGCGTACATCTTCATCTCCTCCTCCCACCAGCCGGACACCAGGTTAATCTCGAAGCGCCCATCCGACATGTGGTCGATGTTCGCTGCCATCTTCGCGGCCACCGCAGGCGAACGAAATCCCGGACGCAGCGCCGCCATCAGCCGGATGTTCTCGGTGACAGGGGCCAGTCCGGCCGTGGTTGTCCAACACTCCAGGCTCGGCGCCTCGATACCCTTAATGTCGTTCAGGTTCAGTTCGGCAATCAGAATCGTCGAAAAGTCGTGCTGGTCGGCAGCCTGGGCCACCTGCTTATTGTACTCGAACGTGGGCGGCATGCCTTCGTCCTCCACGTTGCGGAGCCATCCGCCAAAAATGGGCAGCCAAATGCCAAGATCAATCATGAGCAGTCAGGGGGATTCGGACAGTTCGTATCAGTAAAAAAGGAGCGTCTCAAAAAAAGAGCGCACCAGCCGGTCGGCCCATGCGCTCTCTTTGCGTTACGCTGCTACGTGGAAACCAAGATTTTACTCAGCTTCGGGAATCAGGCCGCGTGCTTCGAGCGCATCAACGATCTGATCCACGCAGGTTTCTACGTCGTGTTCGTCGGTGCGCACGACAATTTCAGGATCTTCCGGTTCTTCGTACGGCGCAGAGACGCCGGTGAAGTTCGAGATTTCGCCCTTCTCGGCTTTCTCGTAAAGTCCCTTCGGATCGCGCTCTTTGCAGACCTCCAGCGCACAATCGACGTGCACTTCAAGGAAGCGTCCGTCGGGCAGCAGTTCGCGAACGCGGGTACGGTCTTCGCGGTAGGGCGAGACGAACGTGCAGAGTGTGAATGTGCCTTGCTCGAAGAAGAGGCGCGAGACTTCGCCCACGCGGCGTACGTTCTCCTCGCGGTCGTTGGCCGAGAAGCCCAGATCGCCCGAAAGGCCGTGGCGCACGTTGTCGCCGTCGAGATGCATGGTCTGGATGCCGCGGTCGAAGAGGCGTTCTTCCAGCGCCTTCGCCACGGTCGATTTGCCCGCGCCCGAGAGGCCCGTGAACCACATCACAGCGGCTTTGTGACCGTTCTTCGCTTCGCGTTCTTCGCGCGGAATGGCCAGCCCTTCCCACACCACATTCGGACTCGTTTGCTGCTCCTTGCGGGTGGTGCTTTCTTCGCCTACGGCAGCGACATCTTGCCCCACGCCGCGAATCATGCCGCCCGCCACAGTCGCGTTCGTGTCGGGATCGACCAGGATGAAGCGGCCGGTGTGGCGGTTTACGCGATAGCTATCAATGAAGAGCGGGTCGGCGGTCTCCAGCTCCACGCGGCCAATTTCGTTGAGCGTGAGCGTGTCGGCCTCTTCGCGGTGCAGCGTCTTCACATTGATGCGATAGACCAGGTTCGACACGTACGCCTGCGTCTCCCGCGTGCCATGCTGCACAATGTACGGACGGTCGGTCCGCAGCTTCTCTTCATCCATCCAGCAGAGATCTGCATCAATCTGCCGTGTCACTTCGGGACGGTTGCGGCTACGCACAATCATGGAGCCGCGGCTCACGTCGATCTCGTCGGTCAGCGAAATCACGACCGACTCGCCCGGACTGGCTTTTTCTTGCTCACCGTCGAGCGTAACGATGCTCTCGACCTCGGTGGTCAGGTTCGAGGGCAGTACGACGACTTCTTCGCCCGGACGCACACTGCCGGAGGCCACTTGCCCAGCGAATCCACGGAAGTCCTGGTGTGGACGAATCACGTTCTGCACGGGGAAGCGGAAGTCGACCTGGTTGCGGTCGGTCTGCGTCTTCACCGTCTCCAGTCGATGCAGCAGCGTAGCGCCCTGGTACCAGGGCGTCTTCTCGCTCTCCATCACGACGTTATCGCCCTTGAGCGCCGAGATCGGGATGAAGGTGATATCGTTCACGTCGATGCCGCGACCTGCTAGGGACCACCAACGGCAGCATCCGGTTCAACCTGGTGAGCGACCTGAA